>NZ_NKFO02000002.1:0-119634 GCF_002223045.2 Burkholderia sp. HI4860
TTTCTGCCGGCGGTCGTGGCCGACCGGCGTGGCCGGCACGACAAGCTGACGGTCGCGATGTTCAACGCGCTGTTCGGGTGGACCGGCATCGGCTGGCTGATGACGCTGTACTGGGCCTGCCAGCCGAACCCGCGCGCCGATGTCGCGCAGACGATCCTCGCGAAGCGCCGCGGCATCAGCATGCGGACCTTCTCGACCGGTCTCGTCGAACGCGTGCAACGCCGCGTGGCCGCCCAGGAGCAATGGGCGGAGAAGCAAGGCTGCCGTTAAGTCCCTCTTTCCCCTTCAGCTTACCGCGTCGAACTTCGGCATCCTGACGTTGGTCGACGCGCGGTAGTCCCACGCGAGGCCATCGTGCAGCGGTACGCCGCCCGCACGCAGCCACGCCCCGAACGCCCCCGCCGTCACCGCCCGCGCGATCCGCTCGCCCGGGCACCCATGCGGCCCCGTGCCGAAGCCGAAATTCGACCCGGCCGCGCGGTCAGGGATGAATCGTTGCGGATCGCGATGCACGGCCGGGTCGCGGTTCGCAGCGGCCAGCACGACGAGAATCGCGTCGCCCGCCTCGACGGTCACGCCTTCGATCGCCGTGCGCGCTGCGACGAAGCGGCGCGTGTTCTGCACCGGTGAATCGAAGCGCCCGACTTCGGCGACGAATGCGTCGAGCGCGGCATCGTCCGGCGTGACGTGCGCGGCGCTCGCCCCCGCTTCCCCGCTCCACGCCACCAGCGTATTGCCGAGCCATGCGGCCGTCGCCTCGCAGGTCTGCGACAGCAGCCCGACGAGATTCGCGACGAGCGCGCCGCTCGCGTGCCAGCCCGACGCGCGGGCCGCCTGCTGCACGGCGGCAACGAGCGTGCCGTCGTGCGCCTGCGTCTGTGCGACGCGCGCCGTCATCCGGTCGAGCAGCGCTCGCGCAGCGTCGCTCGCGCGGGCCAGTGCCGCGGCATCCGACAACGGCGACAGCGCGGCGACGAAATCCACGACCTGCGCCGCGATATCGTCGAGCTGCGTCTCGTCGAAGCCGAGCAGATCGGCAACCGCGCAAACGGGCACCGTCATGCACCACGCGTTCAGCGCACCGGCATCGCCCGGCGCCGGCAAGCGCCGTGCGGCAATCCGCGCGGCACGGTCGCGCAGCGCCGCCGGGTCGATCGGCGCGAACGCCGCGCGCAGCGCCTGCTTCGGCACGTCGTGCCGCAACGCGCCATCGTTCATGCGCACCAGCTCGCCGAACAGCGCGCCGGCCGTCGTGCCGCGCAAGGCGGGCGGCACGGGGGCGTCCAGCGGGCGAACCCGGCAGGCCGGATGGCCGAGCACGGCCGTCACGGCGGCCGCGCGGCTCGCGACCCACAGGCCGAGCGTGGCGTCGAACGCGAGCGGCGGCCCGTCGACAAGCGCCGCATAGTAGGGATAGGGATCGCGGTGCGTGACCGCTGCGATGGGATCGGTCGGGTTCATGCAGACAGTATCGGGGCCGTGCACGGCCGCATGTTTCGGGCTGACGTGAAATGTCGCGGCGCGGGTAGCCGGCGTGGCGGCATCGCGACGACAGCTGCTCGTCAGGCAGCCGACCGGTAGCGATGCGACTGCATCCGCATGCGGACGCGCCCGGCCGAAATCGCGCGCGGTTCGGCCACCATCGTGTCGTGAGGGAACATTTCCTGGCGGAATTCGCCGTTTTCGTCGAACCACTGGCAGATCAGCCAGTCGCCGTCGTCGAATACGACCGGCCCGGCATAGGTGACGGTCATGCGCGGCCCGCCCGTCTTCAGCGTCACGACATCGCCGACGCGAAACCTGACGCGTTGATTTTCTCGGTTCGTCATCGCTCTCTCAGCATTTTTATATATCGATATTCTCGGCGGACCACCCACTGTCCTTTCGAACGTGCCGCAGATTATCAATCAAATAATCAGCCGGCAACTCCCGCGTTCGAAAACATACTGACCAAGGAAATGCAACAATGCGCGGCATCGACGCGCATGGCGAGCGCCCGATCGCCCGGTCCGGCGCGGTTTGTGCGCCGGCGCCGGTCGAACGGGCGGGAATGCGGAGAATAGACGATGTATTTTGCATCGTCACCGACGTTTATTTCAGACGCGAAATCGGTTGATTATTGTCAAGCAGACTTCAATTGGAAACGATCCCACGATTTATCTGCGCTCATTTCCCGAACAAAACCGGCGAATTATCGGGTGACGCAAACCAGCGGTTGATATCGCGCCCGGGTACGGCCGCTTGCGTAAACGTAAACGTGCCGTCCTGCACCATCTCCTTCGCCGCGCGCAGAAAGGCGCCGAGCGCGGCCCGCGCCAGCGCGCCGCCGACGCTCACGCGCTTCACGCCGAGCGCCGCCAGCGCGTCGAGGCTCAGCAAGCCGCCCTGCAGCCCCATCACGACGTTCACGGGCGCACCGACCGCCCGCGTCACCGCCGCGATGTCGTCCGCCTCGGTGATGCCCGGCGCGTACAGCACGTCGGCGCCGGCGTCGCGATAGGCGACGAGCCGCGCGATCGTGTCGGCGAGGTCGGGGCGGCCATGCAGGTAGTTTTCGCAGCGCGCGGTCAGCGTGAACGGAAACGGCAGCGCGCGTGCCGCGTCGACGGCCGCCGCGATACGCTCGATCGCCGCATCGCGTGCGTAGATCGGCGCGTCGGCGCGGCCCGTCGCGTCCTCGATCGAACCGCCCACCGCGCCGGCCTCGGCCGCGAGCCGGATCGTTTCGGCCACCGTGTCGGGCGCGTCGCCGAAGCCGTTCTCCAGATCCGCGCTGACGGGCAAGCCGCCCGCGGAGACGATCTCGGCGATGTGATCGAGCATCGCGTCGCGGTCGATCGCGTTGTCGGGCTGCCCTTTCGAAAACGCGTACCCGGCACTCGTGGTCGCGAGCGCCTCGAAGCCGGCCATCGCGAGCAGGCGCGCGGTGCCCGCGTCCCACGGGTTCGGGATGATGAACGCGCCTGAGCGTGCATGCAGGGCGCGGAAGGCTTCGGCTTGGCGGGCTTGCAGGTCGGAACGGGTCATCGCGGACTCCGGAAGGAAGTTGACGACCGAGCTTACGCCGGTCGTGCACGCGACGTTTCAGCGTTCGCCGAAATGTCGTCGCGCGACCGGGAAAACCCGGCGCGCCGACCGTACGCCCGCAGCCGGCCACGCGCGGGCCGGCGCCGCCACCTGCCCGTCGCCGGCCCACGGTCGTTCAAGTCGTTGCGGGCGGCCCGCCGTCGATGCCGAGCAACACGTCGGTGACGGCCTCGGAGAAGCGCATTGCGCGGCTGTCGATCCGCACGTCGTCCGGATTCGACGGATTCCGCGTGGCGTGCGGCACGCCGTGCGCGAGCAGCACCCGCGCGCAGGCCTCCCAGTCGGCCGCGCCGACCTGCTCCGGTTCGTTGACGGATGCCCACGACAACGTGCCGAGCGCGTCGCTCCCGAACCCGTGGAGGTCGCGCCAGTTCGCGCCGTGCGCGAGCAGGAATGCCAGCAAGTCCGCGTCGCCGCGGAACACCGCATGATTCAGCGCGCTCGCGTCCCAGTCGCCGCCCCGCGCGGCGATCGGCCAGCCCAGTTCGACCATCACCTTCACCGCGTCGCCCGAACCCCATGCCGCGGCGTCCGGCAGCAACCGCAGCCGTTCAGCGGGCAGCGCGCCGGGCAGTTCGGGATGCCGCGCCTGGATGCGCCGCGCATCGTCGGCGTCGGCACGCGCGCAGGCCGCCACGAACGCGTCCGCCGCGTCGAGCGCCTCCTCCGCGCCGGCCGCACGCAACAAGGCCGCGACGTCGGACAGCCCGGTCTGCATCGCCAGCCGGTACGCACTGATACCTGCGGGCGTTTGCGCGCGGGGATCGGCGCCGGCCGCCAGCAGCGCGGCAACGTGGCGCGCCGAGCAGCGCACGCCGATCGCCCGCAACAACGGTGCGCCCCAGGTCTGCGCGAGCCCCGCGCCCGGCGGCTCGTTCGGGTCGCCGCCATGCGCGAGCAGCAGTTCGAGCGCGTCGGCATCGCGCATGTCGAACGCGCGCCGCAACGCATTCGTCCCGCTCACCCGCGCGCCGTGTTCGAGCAGCACGCGCGTGCAGGCCGGATTCTCCACCGAGTGATACAGCGATTCGCCGTCGTTCGGGTCGGCGCCGGCCTCCAGCAGCATCGCGGTGAGCACCGGATCGCGATTGACGCCCGCCGCGCCGTACAGCGCCGACAGCGGCCCCGCTTCGTCGGGCTCGGCGAGCGACGCAGGCGGAAAGCGGTTGCCGATCCGCTGGTTCGGATCGGCGCCGGCATCGAGCAGAAGACGCGCGCAGGCGCGCAGCCTGGCGGCGAACCTGGGAAGCTGCCCGAGCCGCGAATGCGTGACGGCGACCAGCGGCGGCAGCTTCAACGCGCCGCCGGCGCGCGCGATCCAGCCGGGATCGGCGGCCAGCGCCGCCTTCACGGCGTCGAGGTCGCCGGCCGCGCAGGCGATGGTCGGATCGTCCGCGACGAGCTCGGGATGGTCGAGCAACAATTGCGCGGCGACGCGCGGCCGGGGCGCGTCGAAGCCGCCGGTCACGTCGCCGCCGTATGCCAGGTCGAGCCAGCGGCGGACGAGCTGCGCGCGCTGTTGCCCCGCCAGCGCGTGCGTTTCGACGAACGCGCCGAGATCGGCCCATGACGCAAAGCCGTACTCGCGCGCAATGCAGGATTGCGCGTCATGCAGCCGAAGCCCGAGCGCGAGCGCTTCGTCGTGCGTGCGGTTCGCGGCGGCGGGAAGAAACCGGACAAAGCGCGCGACGGCATCGGCGTCGCCTTGCCGGTACAGGCGCAACAATGCCTTGGCCTGCTTTTTCAGATGATCGGGATTGGCCTTGGGAGGCAGCTTTTTCATGCGAATCCTCGTGCAGTGAATGGCCGAAGGTCCGCAATACCGCCAGCACAAAGGACAGGGGGAAAGCTGAATTCGCTGCGACAGGTGGGTTCAACCCTTTCCGCGGACCCGGAAGCGACCTGCATCGCTGCCCGGTATCCTAGGCGACGGCCGGCGGCGACGTCAACCGCGCCGCGCCACGCGGCGGCCATGCTCAGCCCGCGAGCTTCTTCGTCAGGAAAATGCGCGCGTGGCCGACCGGATAATCCGGCAGCTCGCCGAAGCGGACATAGCCGCGTTTCTCGTAGAACGGCCGTGCCTGGAAGTCGAACGTATCGAGCCACGCACTGTGGCAGCCGCGCGCGACGGCCTCCGCCTCGGCCAGATCCATGATGCGCGTGCCCGCGCCCTGGCCGCGCGCGGCCTCGGGCACCACGAGCAGGTCGACATGCAGCCAGCCATACGCCGTGCTGCCCCACAGGCCACCCACCACCGCGCCATCGCCATCGGTCACGACCACGGCCAGCGGACGCGCGTCGATCGGGCCCGCCTGGCTTTCGTTGAACCGGATGAGCGGCGCGACGATCTGCTTGCGCACGTTCGCGTCGCCCGTATCCGTCACCTCGTATGTGAACGTCATCGGTTGAATCCGCTTGAATCCTGAATGAGGAAGGGGCGACGCCGCACGCACCGCGTCAGACGACGTACGCGCCCTTCGCGTGCAGTTCCGCTTCCGTGCGCTCGAGCGCGGCGATCGCATCGCTGCCTTCGAGCGCCAGCAACTGCGCGACCAGCGCTTCGGCCATCGCATGCGCGGCCACCAGCGACGGGAAGAACGACGGGCTGTCGTGCGTGAAGATCAGTTGCGCATCCGCGTGCAGTGCGATCGGCGACACCGCGCTATCGGTGATCGCGACGATCCGGCTGCCCTGCGCCTTCGCGGCCTGCGCGACGCGCGTCGCTTCCTGCGAATACGGCGCGAAACTGACGACGACGGTCACGCTCTGCTTCGCGATCGTGCGCAGCTCCATCTCGAGCGAACCGGCGACGCCATTGAGCAGCGACACGGTCGGACGGAACAGCCGGTAGCCGTACACGAAGCCGAACGCGACCGGATAACACGAGCGAAACCCCGCGACGTGCACGTGCGACGCCTTGCGGATCAGCTTCGCGGCATCGGCGAGCGCGTGCTCGTTCTGCGCGGCGGTGGCCGACAGGTTGTGTTGTTGCGCGGCGAGCAGGTCGTGCGCGAGCGACGCCTGCGCGTCGGGCCGCACGAGCGAGCGCGCCCGCTGCGTGAGCGGCTCGGGGCGCGTGCGCACGCGCGCCACGCACAGGTCGCGCAGCTCGTTCCAGCCGGGGAAACCGAATTGCTGCGCGAGCCGCACGAGCGAGGCGGGCTGCACCTGCGCGCGCTGGGCGACCTTGCGCATCGACGAGGTGGCGACTTCGTCGGGATGATCGAGCAGGAAGGCAGCGCCCGCCTGGAATTGCGGGCTCAGCTCGGAAAATTGCGCCCGGATCCGGGACGCGAGTTCGTCGAAATTGGCGGCCATCTTGGTGGGAACGGGAACCGGTCGTCCATGGTATCACCGGCCCCGCGCGCACCGGTCAGCGCAGCACTTCGACGTGATCGGCGTCGACCTTCACGCTGCCCGACCATTTGCGCTCGAATTCGCCGGTCACCTTCACTTCGTTCTTGTCGCTGACGGGCTGGCCGGTCGCCCACAGCTTGCGGTCGATCTCGACGCGGATCGTGCCGGTCGCATCGGCGAATTCGTAATCCTCGCCGCCTACGTGCTTGACGATGCGGCCCTGCAGCTGCACGTGCTGGTCGTCCTTGCCGTTCGCAAGCAGTTCCTTCACGGTGGTCGTCGTCAGCGTGGACGGCCCCGTGTATTGCGCGTAGACGGCGGCGGGCAGCGTGGCGAGCGCAACCGTCAGGATTCTGGCCAGGTGTTTCATGATCGTGGTCCTCTTTTTCGATGTGACGCCGCGCCCCGTTGAACGCGACGGCGCCAGATTACGGACCGTAAGATTAAGCAAACCTGAAGGTCGTCCGGAAGCGGCGTGGTGCCGCATCGGACGCATGGGCGCGCCCGCCGTGCGCCGCCCACGTTTAAGCTGCGCCTAAGACACGGGCGCTTATCATGGGAACCCCGGGTGCCACGGCGCCCCGTTGAAGAGACACGAATTCATGCGCGTATTGCTCGTCGAGGATGATCCGCTGATCGGCAGCGGGCTCGAACAAGGCCTCAAACAGGAAGGCTTCGCGGTCGACTGGGTGAAGGACGGCGACGCCGCGTCGCTCGCGCTGCGCGCGACCGGCTACGGCCTGCTGCTGCTCGATCTCGGGCTGCCGAACCGCGACGGCCTGTCGGTGCTCGCCGCGCTGCGCCGCCGCGACGAAACCCTCCCCGCGATCATCATCACCGCGCGCGACGGCGTGCCCGACCGCATCGCGGGCCTCGACAGCGGCGCGGACGACTATCTCGTCAAGCCGTTCGAGCTCGACGAGCTGCTCGCCCGCATCCGCGCCGTGAGCCGCCGCCACGCGGGCCGCGCGCAGACGACGCTCGTGATCGGGCCACTGCGGCTCGACCCCGTCAAGCACCTCGTCTGGCTCAACGACGACGAAGTGCCGCTGTCGCCGAAGGAGTTCGTGCTGCTGCACGAGCTGATGCGCGACCCGGGCGCGGTGATCTCCCGCGAGCAGTTCGAGGAACGGCTGTACAGCTGGGGCGAGGAAATCGAGAGCAACGCCGTGCAGGTGCACATCCACAACCTGCGCAAGAAACTCGGCCACGACATGATCCGCACGGTGCGCGGCGTCGGCTACCGGATCGGTGACGGCGCATGACGCGCATCCAACGGGCGATCTCGCGCTGGCGCAACACGTCGCTGCGGCGGCGCCTGCTGACGTGGCTGATGCCGGCCGCCTGCGTGATCGGCCTCGTCGCGAGCGCGGGCACCTACTGGGGCGCGCTGCGCGAACTCGACGACCTGCTCGACGACCAGATGCGCAGCATGTCGAAGCAGATCGTCGTCGGCCCGAACGGCGAGCTGTCGTTCAGCAACCATGCCAACGGCAAGCACGGCTTCGAAGCGAGCGACCCTGACGCGGTGCTGCTGCAGGTCTGGCGCAATGGCGCGCTCGTGTATTCGACCGACCGCGATTCGAAACTGCCGCCGCCCGAGCAGAAAGGCATCGCGAGCGTCGACGTCGACGGCCAGCCGTGGCGCACCTATGTGACCGAGCGCGGCGGCACGACGATCCGGCTCGCGCAGGCACGCCATGCCCGATGGGAAGCGATCGCGGGCATCGCCGTGCACCTGCTGTGGCCGGTGTTCTCGATGCTGCCGCTGCTCGCGATCGGCCTGTGGTTCGGTATCGGCGCGGGGTTGCGGCCGCTGCGCACGATCGCATCCGGCCTGAAACGCAGGAATGCGAACAATCTGGAGCCGGTCGACGTCGGCTCGATGCCGAACGAAGTCCGGCCGCTCGCCGAAGCGATCAACGATCTGCTCGCGCGCCTCGACCGCTCGTTCACGCTGCAGCGTCACTTCATCGCCGATGCCGCGCACGAGTTGCGCACGCCAATCATGGGGCTGTCGATCCAGTCGCAGCTGCTGCGGCGCGCGGCGACCGCCGAGGAACGCGAGCACATCCTCGCGCAGATCCAGGCGGGCACGACGCGCCTCGGCCACCTTGCCGAGCAGTTGCTGACGCTCGCGCGCCTGGAGCCCGACGCGCAGGCGGCCGCCTCCGCGTCGGCGCCCGTCGATCTCGCCGCGCTGTGCCGGTCGGTGGTATCGGATCGCACGCGCGTCGCCGACGCGCACCGGATCGATCTCGGCGCGATCGTGTCGACGCCGGTGATGACGTCGGGCAATGCGGACACGTTGCGCGTGCTGCTGAACAACCTCGTCGACAACGCGATCCGCTATGCGGGCGACGGTGCGCGCGTCGATGTATCCGCGCGGATCGACGGCACGACGCCCGTGCTCGAAGTCGCCGACGACGGCCCCGGGATCCCGGAAGCCGAACGCAACGACGTGTGGGAGCGCTTCTATCGCGGCGAGGGCGCGCAGGCCGCCACGTCGTCGGGCAGCGGGCTCGGACTGTCGATCGTCAAGCGGATCGCCGAACAGCATCGCGCGACGGTCGCGCTCGGCACCACGCACGGCGGACGCGGGCTGACCGTCACGGTGCGCTTTCCGCAGCCGGCCTGACGCGCCGGCGCCGCACGACGCACGGCTTTTCCACAGATTGTGTTGGCAAGCTTGTGGACAACCCTCCATTAACGACACCAAGCCCTTGATCGGAAAGGGTTTGCCGGTCGTGCGCGGCAAATACGCCAGGACGGGTCAGCCCACCACCCGACTCGGTTGTCGTCGACGATTCGCTCGATCCGCAGGCCGGTCGAGGTTTCGAGGATGCTGGCGTGATGCTCGACGCGGCAAATGTTACCGGTTCCGCATCGCGTCGCCAGTTTACCCACCCGGTTTCGTTCAACGACATTCATTCGCCTAATTGACAACTAGTTGCCCAATAGGTAAAGTAGTTGTCAATTTATCCCGCGTACCGAACATGACGAAATCCGCGAAGTTGACCACCGTCGCGCTGTCCGTATTCCGCTTGAACGGCCTGCTGATCGAATGGGGCAACGCCTTTGCCGGGCCGCACGGCCTGACCAGTGCGCGCTGGCAGGTGCTGGGCGCCATCTCGCTGGCGCCGGAAGCGCCGAACATCCCGCAGATCGCCGACGCGATGGGCATTACGCGGCAGGCGGTGCTGAAACAGGTCAACGTGCTGACCGACGAAGGGCTGGTTGAGTCGCTTCCCAATCCGGCACACAAGCGTTCCCCGTTGTACGCGCTGACGCCCCGCGGCGAGGCGGCCTATCAGGCCGTGGTCGGGCAGTGGCAACAGCATGTCCGCAGCATCGCCGGCGATTTCAGTTCGGCTGACCTGGATGCGGCGATCCGCGTGCTGTCGGCGATGTCCCGCGCGCATGGCGCCGATGCATCGACGTGAGCGCTCAATCACCTCTCACACCCACAGGAGTTCCCATGCCTCATTTCAAGCCGATGGATCCGGCCTTTCCGATCCAGCAACAGATCGCCATCGACGCGGAGCCGGTCGTCCTCGTCAACGTGTTCACGCTTGCCGCCGCCGACGAAGCGGACTTTCTTGCCGTGTGGAAGGACGACGCCGAATTCATGAAGCGACAGCCGGGATTCATCTCGACCCAGTTGCATCGCGCGCTCGGCGACAGTCCGACTTACCTGAACTACGCGATCTGGGAATCGACCGAAGCATTTCGCGCGGCCTTCACGCATCCCGAGTTCGTCGCCAAGCTGTCGGCCTATCCGTCGTCCGCCGTCGCGAGCCCGCACCTGTTCCAGAAAGTCGGCGTGGCCGGTATCTGCACGGCGTGAGGGCATGACCTGCCCGGCGAAGTTTAAGAAAACATCCCGGCGGCTGGTTGTCCGGTCCAGTAATCAATCGTCCCTGGCGAGCGGCCCAACCCGTTTGCAGAAGCACGTTGTACCCATCCCGGTTGGGGGGCTCGATCGTCCCCGGCGGCAAATGCCCTATCCCCAAATACCGATGCGGTTGTTCGGCATAGCCAAGTGCGTTGCTCTGATCATCGCGTCAAAGTACGACGCGAAAGTGTGAAGAACTTTGCCTGCCGCTACACAAACGGTAGCCACCCAGCCCTGTCTACTATTGAGAGGCATGCGAACAGCGACAAGCTGCGGCGACTCAGCGCACGCCGATGCGTCTCCCGGTGCATGTCTGCCTGGAAGTTGAATCATGGCGTGCTTTCCCTGTTCCGCTCACTCAAGCAACCAGCCGTTATCGCCCTCGACCAGCGTGCCGCCGTGGCTGGTGGTGTCACCCTCGCGGGCGACCGCCCGACCGCCAAACGTGGTTACGCCCCCGGTGACGATGACAGCACCGCAACTCGTAGAGTCACCGACACAGGCCGCTTTTCTCCCCCCGACTGTCACGCCGTCCGTGCCGCTGATAACAGTTCCGGGTCCGTGCAACGGACAGACATGGCGATGGCCGACAAGCACAACGGGTCGCATAAAAATCTCCGAGGGTGATATTGATCAGCCGTTACTTTCCAGCGGCGGCACTCTGTTCGCCCACATACTTCCACTGGAAGCTGAAGGGGTCCACGCCCCGGCTCCCCGGCAGGTTCGGCAGTGAATCACCTTCCTTGACGAACACTTCGTAATAGCCGCCGAGCCGTTCGATACTCTTGCCCGTCGCGGCCCAATAGCCGGTCTTTGGCGCGTAGTCACCTGGACGGGCGTACGGCAGCGCTGGAACCTGCGTACGGGCATCCACTTCGCCGAGGAATTCAATGTGCCGACCCTCACGCGCTTCTTCATCGGTCGGCTTGTAGACCCTGAAATAGAGGCGGTTCGACGGCGCGTTATCCGTGATCGGATACATCATCCAGCCCCTGCCCTGCGAATCCGGACGTTCCTGAGCCTTGCGGATCTCAGCCCAGTCGTGCTTCGGATGCCAGTAGACGATTTCATAAACGTGATTGCCTGGAAGGAACTGGGTGTTCACGATCACAAACTCACTAGGGAAACGCTGATCAATGGACCAACTTCCGAAGTTGCAGGCGAGATGGCTTCAAATTTTCTGGATGACGAAGCGAATCGGCGCTCAATTCAGTGAATTTGGCGCGTAAGCGAGCCTCCCCTGCTCGCATTTTTCATACGCATGACGGACTGCTCCCATGGACCGATCGCAACAGATTTCGCGCAATCACCAGATTCGCCAGAGCGAACAGGCTGAACAGTTGCGCGGTGTTCTTGGCCAAGCCCTTGTATCGGGTCTTGCGATGCTGAAACAGATTCTTGACGATATGAAACGGATGCTCAACCCGCGAACGGATCTGCGCCTTGGTTCGCTCGAGCGCGATCACCAGGTCCTTCAGCGCTCCTTCTTGCATCGCCTTGATCTTTCCCCGCCTGGCAGCGACGTGCCACTTCACGGCCTTGCCCGCCATTTCCTCGCGCTTGTCGACGCCAATGTAGCCCGCGTCGGCGAACACCTGCTCTTCATGCCCGTGCAGCAGGGCATGAGCTTGCGATACATCCGACACGTTGGCCGCCGTGCCAACCACACTGTGAATCAGGCCCGAGTCGGCGTCGACGCCAATGTGGGCTTTCATGCCAAAGTGCCATTCGTTGCCCTTCTTCGTTTGATGCATTTCCGGGTCACGGCTCTTCCCGGCATTCTTGGTCGACGGCGGCGCTTCAATGATCGTCGCGTCAACCAGCGTGCCTTCCTTCATCATCAGCCCACGCTCGCACAGCGAGATGCCAATCTCGTCGAACAACTTCCGTGTCAGTTCGTGTTCGATCAGCAGGCGCCGGAACTTCAACAGCGTGGTTGCATCAGGCACGTTCTCGATCGCCAGATCGATGCCGGCGAAGGCTCGCAGCGTGATGCTGTCATACAGCGCGTCTTCCAGTCCTTCGTCCGACAGTCCGTACCACTGTTGCACGAAGTAGATTCGCAGCATCCGCTCAAGGCCAATCGGCGGGCGACCTCGCGTGCCCTTCGGATAGTGCGGTTCGATGGCCGACAGCAAGCGCTGCCACGGAACGACCTTCTCCATCTCTTCCAGGAAGCGTTGGCGCCTCGTCACTCGCTTCTTGCCTGCAATTTCCGCTTCCGCGAAGCCGATCTGCCTCTTCATCGTCGTGGGTCCGTTCCGTGAGCTGTCTTCTAAACGTCCTCGGCTACGTCTGCGATGACCGCCGAGCCGAATAAATCAGCGTTTCCCTAGGGAAACGCTGATCAATGGACCAACTTCCGAAGTTGCAGGCGAGATGGCTTCAAATTTTCTGGATGACGAAGCGAATCGGCGCTCAATTCAGTGAATTTGGCGCGTAAGCGAGCCTCCCCTGCTCGCATTTTTCATACGCATGACGGACTGCTCCCATGGACCGATCGCAACAGATTTCGCGCAATCACCAGATTCGCCAGAGCGAACAGGCTGAACAGTTGCGCGGTGTTCTTGGCCAAGCCCTTGTATCGGGTCTTGCGATGCTGAAACAGATTCTTGACGATATGAAACGGATGCTCAACCCGCGAACGGATCTGCGCCTTGGTTCGCTCGAGCGCGATCACCAGGTCCTTCAGCGCTCCTTCTTGCATCGCCTTGATCTTTCCCCGCCTGGCAGCGACGTGCCACTTCACGGCCTTGCCCGCCATTTCCTCGCGCTTGTCGACGCCAATGTAGCCCGCGTCGGCGAACACCTGCTCTTCATGCCCGTGCAGCAGGGCATGAGCTTGCGATACATCCGACACGTTGGCCGCCGTGCCAACCACACTGTGAATCAGGCCCGAGTCGGCGTCGACGCCAATGTGGGCTTTCATGCCAAAGTGCCATTCGTTGCCCTTCTTCGTTTGATGCATTTCCGGGTCACGGCTCTTCCCGGCATTCTTGGTCGACGGCGGCGCTTCAATGATCGTCGCGTCAACCAGCGTGCCTTCCTTCATCATCAGCCCACGCTCGCACAGCGAGATGCCAATCTCGTCGAACAACTTCCGTGTCAGTTCGTGTTCGATCAGCAGGCGCCGGAACTTCAACAGCGTGGTTGCATCAGGCACGTTCTCGATCGCCAGATCGATGCCGGCGAAGGCTCGCAGCGTGATGCTGTCATACAGCGCGTCTTCCAGTCCTTCGTCCGACAGTCCGTACCACTGTTGCACGAAGTAGATTCGCAGCATCCGCTCAAGGCCAATCGGCGGGCGACCTCGCGTGCCCTTCGGATAGTGCGGTTCGATGGCCGACAGCAAGCGCTGCCACGGAACGACCTTCTCCATCTCTTCCAGGAAGCGTTGGCGCCTCGTCACTCGCTTCTTGCCTGCAATTTCCGCTTCCGCGAAGCCGATCTGCCTCTTCATCGTCGTGGGTCCGTTCCGTGAGCTGTCTTCTAAACGTCCTCGGCTACGTCTGCGATGACCGCCGAGCCGAATAAATCAGCGTTTCCCTAACGCCCTGTTGGGCGTGAACTCGGCGAGTACCCGTGCCGCGCGTGCCCCATAGGCAGTCCTTCCGTTGTATTTATCAGGGTCATCTGCCTCGTTAACGTCGATCTTCTGGTCCTTGGCATGAGCTGTATTCTGCAAATGCGCCACCTCGTGCAACTGGATTTCCATACGGTTCTGATCGACCGGATCCCTGTTATTAAAGCTTCGGAAGAATGGACCATACTGGCAAGCGATATTGACGTATTCCATCCGGAAGCCTGATCGGGCAGGCGTGAGCGCCTTGGCCGGATACACCCCCGGCTGCACATAGGCACCTGCCTCAAAACCCAGTGCGCCCTTGACCACCCGTTGCATGGATATATGGCGGAAGAACTCCCGCATGCCTTTCAGGTAGTTATGGACGTGATGCCCGGCAGGCTTGGCTGCAAGCTGTCCGTGCAACGTCTCCGGGGCAGCGACGTCATTGGGCGTTACGCCAAACCAGTATTCGAAGTTTGACCAGAGATCGTGATGGGCAACATTGTGAATCGTTTGCAGGGTCGCATATTCCCTGACGACTCGCGCCCGCGCCGAGGGCGCATCAGGCATGGCGGCGTTGGCGTCCGCCCAGGGTTCGAGTTGTTTGAGGCGCTTCTCGATCAGCTTCAGGCAGGTTATCCAGCTCTGCCGGATTTCCAGTTCGAACGCCTCCTCGGACAGCGTTGCGTCCGTTGCGAGACATTCCCGCATCTGGGCCAGAAAGCCCACTGGGTGGAAATGCCAGTTCTTCGTATCCATCGGCGTGGATAGCGGCTTCATGGCATTGTTCACACCGTCCTGCTGTACCTTCGCATCGCTCCAGAACTGCTGACACTGAATATCCTGCAAGAACGCCTTGAACTGGCTGTCGGATAATTGCGGAAGCGGCGGATGGCCACCTTGTTGAAGTTTGCCATATCGCTTGCTGTTGTTACTGCTGTCCCATTCAGTGTGGAACCGGACAGCGGCGGTTCGCAAGATCGCGTCAACGCCATCAGCGTGAAGATCCTCGAGACTCAGGCTCGCAGAAGACTTGTGTGCGGCGGACAGGATTTTCTGCATGACCGCATCGTCGTCCTCAACAAAGCCATCGTCTGTCGTATTCAGTTCGCTATCCTCATAGGTCTGCCATCCCCGCGCTACCCAGTCGCTGTCTGTAGTCAGCGTCACCCACGCGTCGCGGACAAAATCGCGGCCGTCCGCAGCGGCATCCGCCTGCCGCGCATAGGCGTAGTAGGTGCTTCCATTCATGCCAAATAGCTTGAAACATATCAGGTCACTAACCGAACTAGGCTCCAACCCATCAGCTGTGCAAGGAATCGCCGCAAAAAAGCAGGAGCCGGCTGGAAACACTTGCATGTCGGATGCCGATAGAATCGTAACGGTGCTGTCAAGATTTGTTCTGGCAAGGCGAGCATTCCGCGTCAACCACACCTTCCCCATACCATCGCTTTTCTGTCCATCCGCATATTCCTGGTACGACGAACTTGGGTTGATAATGTTCAGCGGAACAAGCGGCTTCATCTGCTTCACCAACTTATTCTCACCCGTAAAAATCTCGAAGTGGAAGCTGTCCGCCACCGGGCCAAGATCGCCGTCCGTTATCCCGGCGTAACCAATCACCTGTCCGGCCCTGACCGGATATTCCATTGAGAAGGTGCGATCCAACGGCATCCACCGCTTTTCCGTCGGATGGCAGCAATACATGAACGAAATGGGATAGCCCAGCCGGATTTTCTGCTCGGGCCTCAGTGGAACGCCTGGCTCCACGTCCAGATACATGCGCTCGATCCATCCCTCGCCACTGTTGCGGGTATTGATATCAGTAATCCTGATCTTGACCATGTGGTGCCCGTCATCGATCACCGCGCTTACCGTTACTTCGTCCCCGCGCAACGCGGCAACCGGGACAATTGTATTGGTGGTCGTGAGAAACGGCGGCAGGACTGCCTTGTTCTGCAACTGCTTTTGCGGCAGCAAATTCGCGTAGAGCGAGTAGAAGTGCGCCCCAATGTATCTAGGGAAACGCTGATCAATGGACCAACTTCCGAAGTTGCAGGCGAGATGGCTTCAAATTTTCTGGATGACGAAGCGAATCGGCGCTCAATTCAGTGAATTTGGCGCGTAAGCGAGCCTCCCCTGCTCGCATTTTTCATACGCATGACGGACTGCTCCCATGGACCGATCGCAACAGATTTCGCGCAATCACCAGATTCGCCAGAGCGAACAGGCTGAACAGTTGCGCGGTGTTCTTGGCCAAGCCCTTGTATCGGGTCTTGCGATGCTGAAACAGATTCTTGACGATATGAAACGGATGCTCAACCCGCGAACGGATCTGCGCCTTGGTTCGCTCGAGCGCGATCACCAGGTCCTTCAGCGCTCCTTCTTGCATCGCCTTGATCTTTCCCCGCCTGGCAGCGACGTGCCACTTCACGGCCTTGCCCGCCATTTCCTCGCGCTTGTCGACGCCAATGTAGCCCGCGTCGGCGAACACCTGCTCTTCATGCCCGTGCAGCAGGGCATGAGCTTGCGATACATCCGACACGTTGGCCGCCGTGCCAACCACACTGTGAATCAGGCCCGAGTCGGCGTCGACGCCAATGTGGGCTTTCATGCCAAAGTGCCATTCGTTGCCCTTCTTCGTTTGATGCATTTCCGGGTCACGGCTCTTCCCGGCATTCTTGGTCGACGGCGGCGCTTCAATGATCGTCGCGTCAACCAGCGTGCCTTCCTTCATCATCAGCCCACGCTCGCACAGCGAGATGCCAATCTCGTCGAACAACTTCCGTGTCAGTTCGTGTTCGATCAGCAGGCGCCGGAACTTCAACAGCGTGGTTGCATCAGGCACGTTCTCGATCGCCAGATCGATGCCGGCGAAGGCTCGCAGCGTGATGCTGTCATACAGCGCGTCTTCCAGTCCTTCGTCCGACAGTCCGTACCACTGTTGCACGAAGTAGATTCGCAGCATCCGCTCAAGGCCAATCGGCGGGCGACCTCGCGTGCCCTTCGGATAGTGCGGTTCGATGGCCGACAGCAAGCGCTGCCACGGAACGACCTTCTCCATCTCTTCCAGGAAGCGTTGGCGCCTCGTCACTCGCTTCTTGCCTGCAATTTCCGCTTCCGCGAAGCCGATCTGCCTCTTCATCGTCGTGGGTCCGTTCCGTGAGCTGTCTTCTAAACGTCCTCGGCTACGTCTGCGATGACCGCCGAGCCGAATAAATCAGCGTTTCCCTAGGGATGCTCGCGCTGACACCCTGCGAAACGCCCGCCACGGGCTGCATTTCACCGCCTCCTCTATTGACCTCGCACTCGTGCCGAATCAGTACAAAGCTACTGCTGAACTGCCGGGGCGCTGACGGCTGCGGCTTGGCTTTCGACGCTGACGCCTTCACGGGTGCGGCCGCCTTGATCTGCCGGCCGAGTTCGCTGTCGATATAGTCCCGATCCAGTCGGAATGCGACGATGGTGCCGTCTGCGACCGCGCGCACCGGCTTTTTTCCGCTCAGGTGTACGCCACCGTGCCAGAAGCGGTTGCGCCCTACCGGGAATACACCTCCCGCGACGTGCTTCGTGAGATCGATATATTTGCGGACAAGTGCTGGCGTACTCAGCGCGGCACTGGCTGACTGCGGGTAAGACGCTGGCTGCGGGGCACTGTAATAAGGATCGTCTTCAAACGGAAAAGTCACAATCACGAGGCACTGTTCCTTGATGGAATAAACGGCAGGCGTCAGCCTGAAAACGGGAAGTAGTCCGGTGTGAACGGATCGCCCTTGTTCACGTCTGAACGCATGTCCAGGGCATTCTTGACCCAGCCGGTCTCGGTCTGGACCGGCCCCTTCAGCTTGATCCGGACTCCTTCAATCGTGACGCCTTCACCGTCGAGCGTGATCTTTCCGGCCGGGCCGATGATTTCAGCCTTGTCGCCCGCCTGTAGCTGGTAGATACGGGTCTTGCGCTCGATAGCCTGCCCCGCCTCGATCTGGTGACGCCCCTGCACCTTGTGTTCGGCGTTGCCGCCAGTCGTGACCTGGAAGTTGGCCGCAATGGTGTCCTTGCGATTGTTGCCCGTTTCCTCGATTCGATCCTTGCCGATCTGGATGCGGTGATCGCGCCCAACCGAAAGAAACGCATCCTGGCCTATGGTGTGACGACGATCTACACCAATCTCGACCTGTTCGCCTCGGCCGACTTTTTCCGTACGATCGTTGTCAATCGTCACCGATTCATCATGTCCGACCGTCTTCGCGCGATCATGCCCAACCGTATGCGATTCATCGTTTTCAACTTCGGTTCGCATATTCCTTTCGGCATGGAACCATATTTCCTCCCTGCCTTTCCTGTCCTCGAACCGCAGCGCGTTGGCGGTTTCGTAGCCGCCTTGATCGGTGGAGCGCGTCAGCGTGCCGCTCTGGGTCGCATTGGCGGGCAACTCCCACGGTGGCATGTTGTGCGCGTTGTAGTGCCGCCCCGTCACAAATGGCCGGTCAGGGTCGCCGTTCTCGAAGTCCACTATCACTTCCGAGCCCACCCGCGGAATGCTGATGGTCCCGTAGTTGTTGCCTGCCCACGGATAGGAGACCCGCAGCCAGCAGGATGATGTCTGATCATGTACTGGCGAGCGGTCCCAGTGGAACTTCACCTTCACCCGGCCGTACTGGTCCGTGTAGATTTCGCTCCCGTCGGCCCCCGTGACAATGGCCGTCTGCGGGCCGGTTGTACGTGGCTTGCTGACCGTGCGCGGTGGACGGAAAACGGTCGTGGCCGGCTGCACTTCAAACCGTGTCCGAATCCGGTATTCGCCGGTATCGGTTGCCTCGTCGAGTTCAGCCGCATCCAGCCGAGCCCGGATAACGAGGTATTCGCGGTTTGCATCGGCTTGCGGAAAACCCGCCAGCGTAAAAGTCGTCCCACACACGACGTTCCGCACATTCCCACCGCCAGTGCCCCGCGCGCCCAGGGCACGCATTTCCTGCATGCGTATCCGTGCAAACTGCTCACCGGCCTTCAGTTCGGTGTAGTCGCCGGGCCACTCGTAGCGTTCAAGCGTATTGTGCGAGGTGTTCTGCGGCAACTGAATCTGTGCCTCGAGATTTGCCCTTGGCCGGGTAAAGTCGAAATCGTTCGTGGTCCACTGACCTGACTGGATACGCGCAGTCGTATCAAAGTTGTCGATGTGCTCGATATCAACCCTGCGGCCTGGCGGATAGTACGACAGCGTCCGATAGGCTTCACTGTCAACCGGCTTGTGCGCCCCCAACTGGTCCACCAGGACCATGCGATGCACCGTATCTGAATGCTCGAAGAACCAGTAAATCCCGTTTTCTTCCATTAGACGCTGGATAAAATGAAAGTCGGTTTCGCCGTACTGGACCTGATAGACCAGCTTCGGATAGGACTCGCTTAGCCGCATGTCCCACGAGTAGAGGTAGTGGTCGCTCAGCACTTCGTGAATGATTTCAATAACAGACTTATTCTGGAAAATCCTGTAATCCGAGCGTTTCTCAGCCAGCGCGATCCACGGTTGCAATTTGAGTCGATATCTACTCTGTCGGCTCGACTGCCCGGCAAAACTCACTGCCGTGATAATCCCGCTGATTTCGCGTAACCCGCGTCCGATGTTTGCTGCACCGGTCGCCCCTGGCATTCCAGGGACAAAAGTGCCCATCCCGTCAAGCTGGATGGTGACGGTCAGTTCCTTGCCGATCATGTCGAGCGTATTGAGATTCGCCGCCTCTTCGTCACTCAATCCCGCGTCGAGCGAGGTTTTAACCTCCAGATCGTAGGTGTAGATCTTGGAAAGTTCTTCCTCGCCTTCGATCGCAACCAGTTGCAATACAGGCTCGCCATTGTGCGATGACGGGACGGCCGCCCCACTGATAGAGAGCGTTCGGGGCCGGCTGAATTTCTGCATGACCGGATATAGCTTCTGAACATCAAACGCGTTGGACATGGTGATTCAGACAATAAGGTGAATCGTATTGGGCTACTCGGCGAGCGTATGCAGACTGACGTGTCAGGACGTTTCGCTATCAGGAAACCACCCGACCGGCAGGGACACGGGGCTATCCATTGCGACCATGTGATGTTCACGTCGCGTCAGTTCGGGTAGCCGCTGGGCAGCATGGCGTGATGCGGCTGCGAGGAATTTGGCCGGCGCGAACAGACCCAGCACGTCGTTCCGCTGCTCCGGTTCACAGAGGTCCGGTACCCCACTGAGGTCGCCGAACAGCTGTTCAAGTTTGACCGGAGGCCTGAGTAGCTCCATGATCCCCCGGGGCTTGGCAACCGGCTTAACCGGTTGCGGCGGCAACTCCACCATAGTGAGCAAACCCAATCCCGGTTCAGCCTGCACGGGCAACGCAGATGGAGTGGCTTCCTGTGTATGAGGGATTGCCCGCTCGGCCAATGAAAGCGGATCATCGAGAAATCTAAGGTATTGACTGTACAGTGACGCAATAATATTTGCGTCCTCCACAGCACCATCATTGTCATCGAGCTCGCGAAGGGCCTCGCTGCCACGAAGGGACGCTGATGATCCAAGCAGGCCAAATACTGCCCCACCGCCGCATTCGTCACCAATGGACAGCGCCCGAAATCCCCCGCGCATAACGTTGTCTGCGACGTGAACAACCGCGCCGCCGTGATCCGTTGAATCGCCAAAGCGAGCGACATCCTTGCCTGAGGTATTGTCTTTCACGTTTCATCTCCGTCGAACGGAATTTCTCCTGCGTCGAATTTACCGAACACACCGGGAAAATTACATAAGACGCGTCCGAAATTAACAAAACCTGGCAAGAATCACAGGGTGTGATTTTTTGTTGCGACAATGGAAATGCCCCGCATATAAGTTGCACACACAACGTCTGCACAACCGGGGCTGGCCCAAGCGGACAAAGGCAATTGACTTGCTGCCTCACACGAACCCAATCGGGCGGCTCGGACATATTGCAGCCTTCTGGACGCTCCTCCATCATGGCTTGCGCCATCTGCCGAAGCAAATTCACACCAGCAGAACAACAACCAGCAGACCGAATCAACCACACGACAAGTCGAGATAAATCCTACCCATGTCCATAGGTATCCTCATTTCTCGAGATAACAAGACACACTGCCAGTACATCGGACTCGGTGCTGGACGCCTGAAGCAGCCTCCTGAAACGCCGGACACAGTCACCCACTTGCAATAACGGGCGGGCATAGGACTGTGTCTTTGACCAACACCTGCAGGAAGCGATGGAAGTGTTGACGGGCCCGGAGCGACGGCGGAGCAAAAGCTGGCGATGGTTCGCGAGAGTTTCGAGCCGGGGAAATCGGTTTCGATGGTCGCGCGCCAGCACGGCGTGAATCCGAACCAGCTGTTCCATTGGCGCAAGCTGTATCAGGATGGGAGCCTGTCAGCGGTCAAGGCTGGCGAGGAAGGAGTTCCGGCCTCGGAACTGGCCGTCGCGCTCAAGCAGATTCGTGAGCTGCAACGGATGCTCGGCAAGAAGACCATGGAGAACGAGATTCTCCGCGAAGCAGTCGAGTACGGCCGGGCGAAAAAATGGATAGCGCACTCGCCCTCGCTGCCGGAGGACGTCGTGCTGGATTGCCGTGGCCGTGAGGCGATGAGCTGGGCGGCCACGACGGCAGGCCACAGCGGTGACATCGTGCGCGACGTGATGCTGGCTGCCGTGGAAAATCGGTTTGCCAACGAACTGCATACCCCGTCTGAAATCGAGTGGCTGAGCAACAACGGTTCGGGCTACACGGCTGACGGCACGCGCCGGTTCGGAGTGGCCGTCGGCCTGAAGCCATTGACCACGCCGGTGTGCGGCCCGCAAAGTAACGGGATGGCCGAGAGCTTCGTGAAGACGATGAAACGCGACTACGTCGCCTTCATGCCGACGCCGGACGCAGCGACTGCTGCACGCAATTTGGCCATCGCGTTCGAGCATTACAACGAGAAGCATTCCCATAGCGCGCTGAAACATCGCTCGCCTCGCGAGTTCCGGCGCTCGATGGATTCGTCAATCCTTAGAAGCTGTTGCGAAATTAGTTAAACAGAGACTTGAGACGCTTCCAGCAAATCAAGGCACAAGCCAAAGACATAAAGGCCTCGTGAACATGAGCGGAGCGTTCGTAGCGAATCTTGAGCCGTCGAAACGAATGCAGCCAGGCAATCGAGCGCTCCACTGGCCACCGTGTTTTTCCCAGTCCACTGCCGTGCGACGCGCCGATTTTTGCGAGCAGCGGCGTGATGCCGCGCTCACGCAAGCGCTGCCGATGGGGTTCGGAACTGTAGCCCCGGTCGCCTTGGACGATTTTCGGCTTGTGCAACGGACGTCCCCGCTTACCCCGGATGTGGGGAATGGCATCAACCAGCGCATCAAGCTGGGTAATGTCGTGACGGTTTGCTGCACTCAGGATGACTGCGAGCGGGATGCCTTGCGCGTCGACGATGAGGTGGTGTTTGCTGCCGAGCTTGCGCCGGTCCGTGGGATTCGGGCCGGTTTTTTTCCGCCAGTACGACGCGAATCGATGAGCTGTCGACGAGCGCACGCGAGAGGTCGATTTCGCCACGGCGAGGCAACTCTGCCAGCAACGTTTCGTGGATACGTTGCCAGACGCCGGCTTGTTGCCACGCGACGAGCCGGCGCCAGCAAGCCGTGCCTGAACCACATCCCATTTCTTGCGGGAGCAGATTCCATGCAATGCCCGAGCGCAACACGAACACAATGCCTGTGAGCACTGCGCGGTCGGGCGTCGGTTTGCGGCCTGCATACTGGCGATTGCGTGATGCGCGCACCGGCAGCAGTGGTTCGATGAGTGACCACAGTTCGTCGTCTATCAGTTCTTTCGGCACCTCTTCCTGTCGGGCAAAACAAGACAAGAAGTTAACACCAACCCGAAAAAGTTAACAGCTTAGAAACTTAATTTCGCAACAGCTTCTTAGTGTGATGTCGCGTCAGGTATTACAGGGGCAACTCCAGCGGGGTGTCATGTCAATTAGTCATGCGAGATAGGGAATGGGGAATGGGGGACCGTGTGAGAATGGCCTGAAGCAGCCACACTCCGTTTCGCCACATCGTCTATCTTGCCCGCCTGACAAGGGTTCGCTGCCACCGCTAAAATTGTCCACAGAAAATGTTGGCAAGCTTGTGGATATCCTGCGCACCGCAACGCTAAGCCCTTGATCCGACGGACTTTGGCACGCGTGATGCAGACGAGGCGCTGGCGACGGACATTGCACCCGGCGCTTCGCCGCACTTCGCGTCACGACGCCACGACGGCGCACGCCGCAGTCGGTTCACACGCGCCCGCCATGCGCGGCGCCACTTACCCACAGATTTTGTTGGCAAGCTTGTGGATATCCTGCGCACGCCTGCGCTAACCCGTTGATCGGGCTACGGTTCGTGCGCGGCGTCACGGTTGCGGCACCCCACGGCCCGAGCCTGTGCGCAAGCGCACGATCCCGCGCAACAGCAGCGCCTCACCGTCGCCTTGACGCTCACGCCTGCCGCGCGTCAAGATCACGCGAGCCGGACGCGGCCGCGCACCATCGGCTTCGCGCGACGGCTCAACGGGCCGGCCGCTCCGCCGGCGCCGCACCACGACACCTCACTCCGAGGAAGACCATGGAACACTTCACCGCGTGGCAGCTGGTCGTCTCACTCGTGCTGGTCGCCGTCGTCATCTATCCGTATGTCCGCATCGTGCGGCGCACCGGGCATTCGGGCTGGTGGATCCTGACGATGTTCGTCCCGGTCCTGAACTTCATCATGTTGTGGGTGTTCGCGTTCGCGCGCTGGCCCACCGTCGACGATCGGCAGCCCTGATCGTCGCGGCCGCTGCTGCCAGGCTTGTCCACAGATTGTGTTGGCAAGCATGTGGATAGCCTGCGCATACCGCAATCAAGCACTTGATCCGTAAGACTTTGTCCGCGCCGCCTCAAATGCGGCACGCGGCCGGGAAAGTGCCGCTCGCCCGCCCCTTTGCGACGTGACGAGCGCCTTCCGCGGAGCGACGCGGCTTGTCCACAGATTGTGTTGGCAAGCGTGTGGATAGCCTGCGCATACCAGGGCCAAGCGCTTGATCCGAAAGACTTTGTCCGCGCCGCCTCAAATGCGGCACGGCGGCCCGCGCCACGCCGGATGCGGCCGCGCGCGGGCTTGTCCACACTTTTTGTTGGCAAGCATGTGGATATCCTGAGCATGCGTGACCTAAGTCGTTGATCGCACAACGTTTGATCGCGCAGGTCACGGCTGCGGCACGGCGTGCACGTGGATCGCGTCACACACGTCGTGCCCCCTCTTCAACCGAATGCCCGGACCACGATGCGTGCGGCCGACGCGATCACGTCGTCCTTCGCGCGCGCATCGGCACGCGCCTGCGTGTAGTACACGGCCAGCGCGATCGGCGCACCCGACGGCGACCACATGACACCCGCGTCGTTGGTCGTCCCGTAGTCGCCGGTGCCCGTCTTGTCGCCGACCGTCCACCCCGCCGGTACGCCCGCACGGATCCGCTTGTCGCCGACCTTGTTGCCGCGCATCCACGCGACGAGCTGCGCACGCTGCGCGGCCGGCAACGCGTCGCCGACCATCAGCACACGCATGCTCGCGGCCATCGCGGCCGGCGTCGTCGTGTCGCGCAGGTCGCCCGGCAGCGCGGTATTCAGTTCGGTCTCCCATCGATCGAGCCGGAACGTGTCGTCGCCGATCGAGCGCGCGTAGGCCGTCACCGCCGACGGGCCGCCGAGCAGTTTCATCAGCAGGTTCGCGGCCGAGTTGTCGCTGTACTGGATCGCAGCCTCGCACAGCGCGGCGACGGTCATGCCGTCTTCGACATGCTTCCCCGACACCGGCGAATAGTTGACGAGGTCGGCCTTCGTGTACGTCACGCGCTGTTGCAGCAACGCCGGCCGATCGACGCTCTGCGCCAGCACCGCCGCACTCAGCATCGCCTTGAACGTGCTGCAGAACGGGAAGCGCTCGTCCGCACGATGTTCCGCGCGCCGGCCGGTCGCGATGTCGATCGCGCATACGCCGAGGCGGCCGCCCGCGCTGCGTTCGAGCTCGGCCAGCATCTGCCCTGCGGCAGCGGGCGTCACGGCCGCCGCCGCAGCCGCGGCCGTTGCGTCGTCCGACGCCGTGGCCTGCCGCGACGCGCATGCGGCAACGGTCAACGCAAGCGGCGCCGTCGCCGCGGCCAGCAACAGGGTTCGACGTTTCGATGAGTAGGTCATGTCGGTTGTCTCGTGGTGGAATGTGAGCGAAAGGGGGGTGAACGCGCCCGGCCGGCGAGACAGCACTATCGGGACTTTACGGTTGCCTGACAAGCAACGATAATTGAGCGCTGACAAAAGAAATTCTTATGACCAAGCTCCGCCCTCATCTTCCGCTCAATGCGCTGCGCGCGTTCGAATCGTCGGCGCGCCATCTGAACTTCACGCGCGCCGGCCTCGAGCTGAGCGTGACCCAGGCCGCGGTCAGCCAGCAGGTGCGCTCGCTGGAGGAGCGGCTCGGCTGCACGCTGTTCACACGGCTGCCGCGCGGCCTCGGGCTCACCGACGAGGGGCGCGCGCTGCTGCCGGTGCTAAGTGACGCGTTCAGCCGCATCGAGACCGTGCTCAAGCAGTTCGACGGCGGGCGCTTCCACGAGGTGCTGACGCTCGGCGTCGTCGGCACCTTTGCCCTAGGCTGGCTAATGCCGCGCTTGAGGCAGTTCGGCGATACGCATCCGTTCGTCGAGCTGCGGATGCGGACCAACAACAACGTCGTCGACCTGGCCGCCGAGGGCCTCGACTTCGCGATCCGCTTCGGGGAAGGCAACTGGCCGGCCACGCGCAACGAGCGCCTGCTCGACGCGCCGCTCACCGCGCTGTGCGCGCCGGACATCGCGCGGCGCCTCGCGCAGCCGGCCGATCTCGCGAACGAAACGCTGCTGCGCTCGTACCGAACCGACGAATGGCACGGCTGGTTCGACGCCGCGCAGCTTGCGCCATGGGCGGTCAACGGGCCCGTGTTCGATTCGTCGCGGCTGATGGTCGAGGCCGCGATGCAAGGCGCGGGCGTCGCGCTCGCGCCGGCGTGCATGTTCGCACGCGAACTGCAGCTCGGCCTGCTCGTGCGACCGCTCGACATCGACGTGCGCGCCGGCGGTTACTGGCTCACTTCGCTGAAGTCGAAATCGCTCACGCCGGCAATGACGCTCTTTCGCGACTGGATCGTGGCCGAGGCGGCCGCGACGGCGCAGGCCGAATGACACGGCCCGGCTTGTCCACAGAAAGTGTTGGCAAGGATGTGGATATCCTGGGTACCCGGGACCTAAGCCCTTGATCGCGCACGAATTAGCGCGCCGACGCAGACATCGGGCAGTCGCTGTTCACGGGCTTCGCGAGCGGGCCCTGAGCGGCCCGATCCCCAACTGTCGCGACGCAATCGATTGTGAGTTATCCACAGAATATGTTGGCAAGCCTGTGGATATCCGTCAAATGCGGCGCGTAACATCCTGATACAAAAGGGGATTCAATATACGGACCTTGCGAGGTCAACCCTGTGGCAGCGCCGGCGCTTTCGCACGGCCCGCGCGGCACCCGGCGCGGGGGCCGCACGGTTCTCCACAGATTGTGTTGGCAAGCTTGTGGATATCCTGCGCACCGGCCACCTAACTCATTGAGCGCACGGGGTTTTGTGCTTCATCTACAGAATCGGGCAGCCCCGGCGCAGCCGTGCGGCAGGCGCGGGGGCCGGGGCCATCCGGGCATCAATGCCGGTCGAGCCCGCCGCGCAATTCGCTCGCCTTGTCGCGCAGCGCCTCGTAACCCGAGCGCGCATGCTCGGGCAGGTCGGGATCGCCGATCAGCGCGCCGAGCGTTTCGATCAGGCTGAACAGGATGCCCTTCGCCGCGCCGACCGCGATGCTCTGCGATTCGATCGACTTGTGCAGGTGGTCGACCGCCGCTTCCAGATTCTCGAGCTTGTGCTCGCTGTCGTCGGGCCGGTTGTCGGTCGTCATCGTCTACCTCCGCCATCGTTCAAGGGTCATGTCACGATTCTATGCCGCTGCGCGCGAACGTGGCGCGACATCGCGCAACGTTCGCGCAGCGCCGCGCTACAGCACCGCGATCACCTTCACGCGACCCGGCTGCTCCGCCGCCGCGACGACCTGGCCGTCGACACGGCGGAACGTGAGCGACACGGTTTCGTCACCGACGCGCAACGCGTCGATCCGCAGCCAGTCGACACCTTCCGGCAGCGTCGGGCGCTCGACGCGCACCTCATGGCGCGATGCGTCGATGCTCACGCCGAGGCAGGCCTGCAGCATCATGAACGGCGCACCGGCCGCCCACGCCTGCGGCAGGCAGGCCACCGGATACGCGGTCGGCGGTTCGCCGCGCCGGCGCGGGAATCCGCAGAACAGCTCGGGCAGGCGCATCTCGAAGCTCACCGCCGCCTCGAACAGCGCGCGCAGCAGGTTCACCGCGGCGGTCTTGTCGCCGTAGCGCGCCAGCCCGCGCGCGATCAACGCATTGTCGTGCGGCCACACCGAGCCGTTGTGATACGCCATCGGGTTGAAGCGCGGCTGGCCGGCCGCGAGCGTGCGGATGCCCCACCCCGTCTGGAACAGCGCCGAGCCGAGCACGCCGGCGACCGCCGCGCCGCGTTCGGCGTCGGGCAGCCCGAACGCGAGCAGGTGGCCCGCGTTCGACGCGAACACGCGGCACAGGTCGCCATGACCGTCGAGCGCGATGCCGTAGAAATCGCCTTCCGGCATCCAGAACAGCGCGTCGACCTGCTCACGCAGCGTCTTCGCGCGCAACGCGTAGCGTGTGGCATCGGCCGCGTGGCCGCGCCGGTGCGAGCACATCGACATCGCATCGAGCGCCGCGCACGCATACGCCTGCACCTCGACCAGCGCGATCGGCCCGTCCGGGAAGCGGCCGTCCGCGTGGAACACCGAATCGTGGCTGTCCTTCCAGCCCTGGTTCGCGAGGCCGCGCTCCGACGTGCGCTGGTAATCGAGCAGTCCGTAAGGATTGCGGTCGCACTTGTCGATCACCCATTGCGCGGCGCGCTCGAGCGCGGGCCACAGCTCGTCGATCAGCGCATCGTCGCCGGTGCGTTCGACGTAGGCACCCGCGAGCACGATGAACAGCGGCGTCGTATCGACCCCGCCGTAGTACAACGCGAACGGCACCTCGCCGGTCGCGGCCATCTCGCTGCGGCGGAACTCGTGCATGATCTTGCCGGGCTCCGCGTCGCGGAATGCGGAAGTCTCGCGCGCCTGGTGCTCGGCCAGGAAGCGCAGCACGCCGCGCGCGAGCGACGGCTGCAGCCACAGCATCTGCAGCGACGTGATCACCGCGTCGCGGCCGAACGGCGTCGAGAACCACGGAATGCCCGCATACGGGTACGGCCCCGTGTCGAGCTGCGTCGTGAGCAGCCCGAGATCCGCGAGCGAGCGGTCGAGCCACGCGTCGAACAGCGGATTGCCGGTGTTCACGCGCGCCATCGATTCGCGCCGCGCGCGCATCTCGCGGTGCACGCCGACGAGCGCGGTGCGCAGCGCGACGCGGCCGCATCCCGGCCCTTCCGCATGCGCGGGGCCGAGCGTCGCGTCGACGGTCAGGTAGATCGACACGCAGGCCTGCGCGGCGATTGTCAGCGTGTAGTCGGCACGATCGACCGACAACGCATCGGGCGCCGGCGAGAAATGCACGGTCACGTTGCGCTCGACGCCGTCGAGGCCGTCATAGCGCAGCCGCACCGCGCCCGCGTCGACGCGCGGCGCCACCACGGTGCCGCGCTTCGGGCGCTGCGTGCCGCGCACCTCGAACATGTCCTTGAAATCGGCCGCGAACGACAGCGACAACGGCACCTCGGCTTCGCTCGCGCCGTAGTTCGTCAGCGTCAGCGCTTCGTAAAGCACGTCGCCCGCGAGCACGCGCATCCGCTCGATGTGGATCACGCCCTCGGGCGTTTCGTGGCCGCCGAGCGGCGGCAGCGGACGGTTCGTCAGGTGTGCGGTGAACGACGCGTTGTCGGCGCTCGTCGCGCCCGACAGCAGCGACGGTGCGCGACCGCCGAAGGTCAGGCGCCACTTCGACAGCACGCGCATGTCGTCGACGAACAGGCCGTCGTCGTGACCGCCGATGTCGCCGAGCGCGTCGCTGACCACGAAGGCGTCGCCGGATTTCAGGACGTACTGGTTGTTGCGCGCCAGTGCCTGCGGATCGGCTTCGGGCGCGATGAAGGCGGGGCCCGACGGCGGAGTCTGGGCAACAGGCGCGACTTGCGGCGCCTGGGTCGTCGTGGCTTCAGCGTGATTCGGCATCGATGCTCCTGTGTCGGGTCGCAACGCGCGGCGCGTCGCGTGTTTCGCACAGGATAGGACAGAACGGGGGACGCGCGCAGCGAGGAAAGCGACGCGATGCCAGGCGGCGTGATCGTCGCGGCAAGCCCCCGCCCCGCGTTACGAAGACAGGCTCATCAGATAAACCATCGGCCGGAACGAAACCGGTCGCGCATCGGGGTTCACCCACAGCCGCACCGCATACACCGCGTAGGCCGGCACTTCGCGCCAGCTCGAGTAGACGTCGCGCAACTGGAAACGGCGCGGATACGCGGCGGAGATGTCCGCTGGCGCGATGCCGACGCGCTCGAACGCGAGGCGCGCCCGCGCGAGGTGGTAATACTGGCTGACGATCACCACGCGCGACACGCGATGCGCCTGCAGATAGGCGAGCGTGTGCTGCGCGGTCGCGAGTGTGTTGTCGCCTTGGTCGTCGAGCGCGATCCGGTCGGCCGGCACGCCGCGCGCCACGAGATAGTCGCGCATCGCGGTCGCCTCGTTCAGCCCCGGGCCGTCGATCGCGCCGCTGACGAGGAACGCCGGGCACTGCCCCGTGCGGTAGCAGCGCACGCCCACGTCGAGCCGGGCGGCGAGCACGGGCTTCGGCGCGCCGGCCTCGTCGAGCGCGTTGCCGAAGATCACGGCGACGTCGGCCGGCTCGCTCGGCATCCGCATCCCGTACGCGACGAGCGCCACGGCCGCGACGATCCAGAGGCACGCGACGACGACCAGCAGGCGGCCCAGGCGGGCAAACACGCCCCGTTTGGTGTGGTTTTTCAAGGTTTTCGGTCTCTCAGGTCGTCGGGCGTAGCGGCTTGCCCCGCCCCGGACGGGCGCGTCACGCTAGCACGGTGCGCGTTCGGGTGTCCACGCAACGGACCGATGCAGGACCGCGGACGGCCTTCCTGAAAGTCGACCGGAGACGCCTACCCGGCGAAGCGGGTACGCATTACGGAGATCGAAAGAGTGTCAATGCGCGCGCCGCTCGGCGACGCCTGGCCGGCACGACCCGGATCAGTCGACCTGGCACATCGTGAGCCGCCCCATCGCCTCGCCCGCGCCGCGCACTGCGCAGGTGGCCGGCTCGTCGGCGATCCGGGCGACGAGCCCCGTCTCGTCGTACAGCAGGCGTTCGATATCCGCGAGCAGCGCGCCGCCGCCCGTCAGCACCACGCCGCGATTCGCGATGTCGGTCACGAGCTCGGCCGGCGCGTTCTCCAGCACCGACTTCACCGCGCCGATCACCTGCTTGAGCGGCGCGGCCAGCGCATCCGCCACGTCGTGGTTGGACAGTTCGATCGAGCGCGGCAGCCCGTCGCCGACACCCCGCCCGACCGCGCGCGTCGACCGGCGCGGCACCGCGCTGGTGGCCGAGCCGATCGTCTGCTTCACGTGTTCGGCCGTCTGTTCGCCGAGCAGCACGCCATACAGGTTGCGCACATGGTTGACGATCGCCTCGTCGAACTGGTTGCCGCCCACGCGAATCGCCTCGCGGTAGACGATACCGCCGAGCGCGATCACCGCGACTTCGGTCGTCCCGCCGCCGATGTCGACGACCATCGAACCGACCGGCTCGGTCACCGGCAGGCCCGCGCCGAGCCCGGCCGCGAGCGATTCCTCGATCAGTTCGACCTCCGATACACCCGCGGCGAAGGCGGCCTCGCGGAGCGCGCGGCGCTCGACGGCCGTCGCATCGGACGGCACGCACAACGTGACTTCGACGCGGCGGCCGAAGCGCGAACGCGTGCGCGACATGTCGATGAAGCTGCGGATCATCTGCTCGGCCGCGTGCGCATCGGCGATCACGCCGTGCCGCATCGGCCGCACGGCTTCGAGGTGCCCCGGTTCGCGGCCGAGCAGCGCCTTCGCGAGCTCGCCGACGGCCTCGAGCGTCGGCCGGGCGTCGGTCGCACCGGCACCCGCCTTGCGGAAGCAGACGACCGACGGCTGGTTCAGCACCACGCCGCGTTCGTGCGTATAAATCCGCGTACTCGCCGTTCCAGGGTCGATCGCAACGGGTTGCGCAAACAACTTTCCGAACAGCGGTGTCGACATATCAAACCTTTGTAATCGAACGGACCAGGGCAGCCGCACCATATTTCGCGGCGCGTCCATGCCGCCCCATCACGAACTTAGCGGCAATTCGTTCCGATACTTTAGGCAATTCTGATGATTTTTTCGCGACTGAATTGTCAAAAATGCCGTTCCGGACGCCTCCGGCTACGCATCAGCCTCTCGCATTGCGCCTGTAAAACACGGTAATCTCTCGGTCTTGCCTGCTCCCGGCAGGCCTCAGACGCCCGATCACGCCAGGTATTTCCTCCATGACAGCGACCGTTTCCTTCCGCTGGGCGCGGGTGCGCCCGCTTTGCACGACGCTCGTCGCCTTCTGGTGCTGCACGGTCGCCGCGCAACCGCTGCCGGCCGCCGACTCCGCCGCCGCGGCCGCGGTCACCGCCGCCCCGATCCCCGCCCCGGTCGCTGCCGCCAGCGCGCCGGCTGTCACGCCCGCCGCATCCGGGCACACCTGCGAAGCCGACGGCGGCCCGGCCGGCCGCCCGTCGATCGGCCTCGTGCTGTCCGGTGGCGGCGCGCGCGGCTACGCGCATCTCGGGATCCTGAAGGTACTGGAAGACAACCGCATCCCGATCGACTGCATCGCCGGCACCAGCATGGGCGCCGTGGTCGGCGGCCTGTACGCGAGCGGCATGGCCGCCGGCGAGATGCAGACGCGGCTGTCGGAGGTCAACCTCGCGGACATCGCGTTCGACGTGACGGAGCGCGCGGACCTGCCGCAAACCAGCCGGGAGGACGAGCGCCTGTACATCAACGGGCTGACGCTCGGCTTCGGCAAGAAAGGCGTGAAAGTGCCGGTCGGCCTCGTGCAAGGCAACCGGCTGCAGGCGCTGCTCGCGAGCTGGACGGCCGCCGTGCCGACCAACCAGCCGTTCGACCGCCTGCCGATCCCGTACCGCGCGGTCGCGACCGACCTGCAGACGGGCCAGATGGTGGTGCTCGACCACGGCTCGCTGCCGCTCGCGATCCGCGCGAGCATGGCGATGCCGGGCCTGTTCGCGCCGGCCGAGATCAACGGGCGCGCGCTCGTGGACGGCGGGCTCGTCAGCAACCTGCCCGTCGACACCGCGCGGCAGATGGGCGCGAACGTCGTGATCGCGGTCGACATCGGCTCGCAACTGCGTCCGCTCGACGCGCTCGCGTCGCCGGCCGACGTGATGCAGCAGATGGTCGGCATCCTGATCCGCCAGAACGTGACCGCGCAGCGCAAGCAGCTCGACGCGCAGGACGTGCTGCTCACGCCGGACCTCGGCTCGCTCGCGTTCACCGATTTCCAGAATGCGAAGCAGGCGATCGCCGCAGGCGCTGCCGCCGCGACCGCGGCGCTGCCCAAGCTGAAGCGCTTCGCGCTCACGCCGGAACAGTACGCGGCCTACAAGTCCGCGCACGCGCAGCCGCTGCCGCCGCCGATCCGCATCACGCGCATCGACATCAAGACCTCCGGCGGCGTGCCGAAGCAGGTCGTCAGCAACGCGCTGCACGTGAAACCCGGCGACACCTACGATCCGGACACCGTCAGCCAGGATCTGCTCGGGCTCACGACGGGCGGCAACTTCGAGAGCGTCACGCAGCAGATCGTGAGCCACGGCAACGAAAACGTGCTCGAGATCGACGCGCGCGAGAAATACTGGGGGCCGAACTTCCTGCTGTTCGGGCTCGGCATGTCGAGCAGTTCGACCGACGAAGGCGGCTTCCGCCTGCACGTCGGCTACCGGCGGCCGTGGCTCACCGAATCCGGGCTCGAATTCCGCGCGGACACGACGATCGGCAGCGACCTGCAATCGGCGCGCATCGAGTTCCGCCAGCCGCTGTCGATGGCCTACGGCGTCTATCTGTCGCCGTACGCGGAATACCAGCGCCGCTACGCGAACCTGTACGACGACACCGGCGACGTGAAGATCACGCAGTACCTGATGCAGACCGCACGCGCCGGGCTCGATTTCGGCCTGCCGATCGGACGACTCGGCGATTTCCGGATCGGCCTCGGTTACGTGACCGGGCACGGCTCGCCGACCTACAACGTGCCGTTCGACGACGGCAACGGCCAGACGCTGCTGTGGCCCAGCTTTACGTCGCAGGCGCTGACCGCGCGCGCGCGGCTCGTGATCGACCAGCTCGACGATCCGCTGTTCCCGCGCAAGGGCTATTTCACCGAGCTGCGCGTCGAACGCTCGCTGGTGTCGCGCAACGGGGGCTCGGCGTCGGACTTCGACGACAGCATCAACACCGCGCCCTACACCGAGATCTACGGCAAGGCGATGGTCGCGCAGCAGTTCGGCCGGCACAGCGTCAGCGCGACGATCGAAGGCGGCAAGAGCATCGGCGGCACCAACCTGATCAACGCATTCAATTTCACGCTCGGCGGCTTCCAGCATCTGTCCGCGTATGCGGCCGACCAGTTGAACGGCAACGAGCTCGCGTATGCGCAGGTGACCTACATGAACCAGTTGATGACGTTCAACGCATCGCCGGTCAAGGCGCTGTCGGTGGGCGCCAGCGCGGAAGTCGGCAACGTCTGGTCGAGCGGCCAGAAGGTCGGCGGCGGCGCGCTCAAGCAGAGCTATACGTTCTTCACGAGCCTGTCGACCGCGTTCGGGCCCGTGTACATCGGTGTCGCGCTCGCGCCCGGCGGCCGCCGCAACTTCTACCTGCAGCTCGGCCGGACGTACTGAGCGTGCGCGGCTGCCGCTTCGGCGGCAGCCGCGTCTCCATCGCGCCGCCCGGCCCGGTCAGAACTCCGCCGCCATCGCGACCGCGCGGGCTTGCGCCCGTTCGATGCTGTCGCTGGCCCGCGCGCCCCACGTATGTTCGACGGTCAGGCTCCTGACCTCGCTCACGCCGATGAACCTCAACCAGAATTCGATGTAGTCGGCCTGGTGCCGGAACCCGGGATTGTCGGCGCCCGCGCCGGGCTCCCGGCTTTGCCCGCGAACATGGATCACCAGCGCGCGCGGAATCTCCAGCAACGGCGCGTACGCGTTCCCGTCGAACGTAAACAGCATGTTCCGCTGGCTGACGAGATCGATCAGCTGCTTGAGCTTGTACGGATAGCCGAAATTCCACATCGGCACGCCGACGACGATCCGGTCCGCCGCCTGAAAACGCTTCACGAGCGACTGGATGCGCCGCCAGATCGACTGCTCCGCGTCATCCATCGGCGCGTTGGCAACGCCCTTGTACTTGGCGCCGATCGCCTCGCTGTCGAAGTCCGGCAAGTCCTCCTCCCAGACATTCAGCGTATCGACGTCGATCGTGGCGCCCGTCTCGCGGTACGCATCGACAAAGGCATTGGCGACCGCGATCGAAGCCGACCTGGCGCCGCGGGGAGAAGACACGATATTCAAAAGCCGCATGATGTGTGACCCGGACAGGAATGCATGAACAAGGGGGCGGCCATCGTGGCAGCCCCGGCTTCACTGCTGCGTCGCGGGCGGCCCGCCTGCGCTTTCAGGGATCGGCCCGCCGATATAGTTGCAATTGCAATCGTAATGCAAAGCGCGTACGCGTGGCAAACGAATCGCCACGCGATGGCGGTGCGCGGAGGCATCGAGACGAGGAAGGTACGGCGGGAACGGCCGGCGACGCGCTCGAGTCCGGCGCGTGCGGCTGTGTGCTGTCGTGCTGTTGTTACTTTCGGGCTCGGCGCCCGCGACGTGTATTGCTAGACCGGCCAGCTGATCTCGAAGCGCGCGCCGCCGAGCTCGACGGGATCGACGACCGCGATCCGGCCGTTGTGCGCGTGGAGCACCTGTCGCGTGATCGACAGGCCGAGGCCATAGCCGCCGGTGCGGCGGTCGAGGCGCACGAATGCGTCGAAGATGCGCTCGCGTTCGCTCTCCGGCACGCCGGGGCCGTCGTCCTCGACGAAGATCCCGATGTTGCCGTGCACGAGCGAGATCCCGACGACGATCCGCGATTTCGCGTACTTGCTCGCGTTGCGCAACAGGTTGCGCATCGCATACGACATCAGCCGCCGGTCCATCTTCACGCGCAGGTCCGATGCGATCGCGATGCGCGACTCGATCGTGCGCTCCGGATACAGCAGCTGCGCATCGCTGACCTGATGCTCGAACCACGCGACGGGGGCCGTCATCTCGAGGTTCGACTGCAGCGAGCTGTATTCGAGCCGCGCATACGTGAGGCTCATGTCGATCAGTTCCTCGAGCTCGGTCACGTCCTGCGCGATGCTCTCGAGCGCGCCCTGATATTCGGCCGCGGAACCCGGTTCGCGCAGCATTTCGAGCGCGAACCGCACGCGCGCAAGCGGCGTGCGCAGCTCGTGCGAGATGCCGTTCGTCAGGTCGCGCTGCGCGGCGATCAGCCGTTCCATGCGCATCGCGAGCGCATTCAGCGTCCGCGCGAGCGGGCCGATGATCACGCTGTGCGATTCGCGCGCACGCGTGTTGAAGCGTCCGCCCGTGAAGTCGATCGCCCGCTCGCGCACCATCACGAGATCCGACCACACGGGCCGCATCCACCGGTACGCCGCGAGCGCGGGTGCGGCGAACACGAAGACGAGCACGATCCAGATGTCGCCGGGCAGCGAGTCGAACGCATGCCACACGACCTGCGGTGACAATTCGACGCACAGCGCGAGCGCCGGCACGAGCGCGGTCAGCAGCACGAGGCCGAGCAGATGCAGGTACGTGCGCACGTAAAGGCGCGACCAGCTCGGAATGCGGTCGGCGCGCGTGTCGGTCCATGCGCGGCGGAAATGCAGCCAGCGCCACTTGACGTAGCGCAGCGTCGGCAGCGGCGGTGCATCGGGGTGCGAACGGGTTCGTCGGATCATCTCGGCTCCCGGCCGGCGGGTGGAATACCCGCGCGGAATGTGGCGGCGTCGTGCGAGCGCCGCGTCATTCCCACGCGTGCTTGCTGAATTGATAGCCCTTGCTGCGGATCGTCTTGATCCGCTGCGGGTTGCTCGCGTCGTCGCGCAGCTTGCGGCGCAGCTTCGAGATGCGCCCGTCGATCGTGCGGTCGAGGCCGTCGAATTCGACGCCGCGCAACTGCAGCATCAGGTCGTCGCGGCTGACGACTTCGCCCGCATGGCAGACGAGCGCCCACAACAGGTCGAATTCCGCCGACGTCAGGTCGGGCGTGCTGCCGTCGGGCAGCACGACGGAGCGGTCGGTGCGGTCGATCGAGAACTTGCCGAACGCGTAGCGCTCGGGCTGCGGCGCGGTGCTCTCGGCCACGCGCGCGGGCGCGCGGCGCAGCTGGGCCTTGATCCGCGCGAGCAGGATGCGCGGCTCGACCGGCTTGTGCACGTAGTCGTCCGCGCCGAACTCGAGGCCGAGCAGTTCGTCGAACGGCTCGTCGCGCGCCGTCACCATGATGATCACGCCGTCGTACTGCTTGCGTGCCTCGCGGCAGATTTCGAAACCGTCCTTGCCCGGCAGGTTCACGTCGAGAATCACGAGATCGGGACGAATGGACAGGATCGCCGGCACCGCGGCGTCACCATGCAGCACAGTGTCGACTTCATAGTCGTTCTTGCGCAGGTAGCCGGCGATCAGCGTGGACAGGCGGGTGTCGTCTTCGACGAGCAGGATGCGAAAAGACATGGGCAGCGGTCGGGTCATCGGGGAAGCCGCGGCGGCGGCGCCGGCCCGTGCCGGACGCCGGCCATTGGCCGAAACGTACCGCATGATACTGCGCCGGCCGATTGCCTGTTCAGAGGTCTTGAAAATAAGGGCGCGATATCGTCCGAGCTTGACGAATCGGCGCCGGGACGGTTCCATACGGGCTCGCCTGAATCCGGCCACTCACCTACCCGCCTGACTTGATGAATTACCAGAAGATCCTCGAACGCATCCACACCGAACTCGCCCCCTGGATTGGCCAGGGCCGGGTTGCCGACTACATTCCCGAACTCGCGAAAGTGCCTGCCGACAAGTTCGGGATGGCCGTCGTGACGCTGGACGGAAACGTTTGCACGGTCGGCGATGCGTACGAACGCTTCTCGATCCAGAGCATCTCGAAGCTGTTCGCGTGCACGCTCGCGTTCCAGCTGCTGGGCGACGAACTGTGGGAACGGGTCGGCCGCGAGCCGTCCGGCAACGCGTTCAATTCGCTGGTCCAGCTCGAAAGCGAGCGCGGCAAGCCGCGCAATCCGTTCATCAATGCCGGTGCGCTGGTCGTCACCGACGTGCTGTGCCGCCGCTTCGTGAAGGCCGAGACGGCGCTGGTCGAATTCGTGCGGCGGCTGATCGGCGCGAACGACATCGACTACGATTCGCGCGTCGCGCAATCGGAGTTGCAGCACGCGGAGCGCAACCGCGCGATGGCGCACTTCATGGCGAGCTTCGGCAACATGCAGATGCCGCCCGACACCGTGATCGACGCGTATTGCCGCCAGTGCGCGATCACGATGAACTGCGTCGAGCTCGCGCGCGCGGCGCTGTTTCTCGCGAACGGCGGCGTCGCGCCGGTCACCGGCGAGCGGATCGTCGATTCGAGTTCCGCGAAGCGGCTGTCGGCGCTGATGCTGACTTGTGGCACCTACGATGCGGCGGGGGATTTCGTATATCGCGTCGGGCTGCCCGCGAAGAGTGGTGTCGGCGGCGGGATCGTCGCGGTGCTGCCGGGCGAAATGGCCGTTTGCGTGTGGGCGCCGGGGCTCGATGCGAACGGGAATTCGCTGGCGGGGACACTGGCGCTGGAATGGTTGACGACTTATTCGGGACGGTCGATTTTTTGAGGCGGCGGGTTAGGCGCGCCTTATCCGGCGGAACGGCGCTAGGCGAATATCGGCGCGCTCAATGGAGAACTCGCCATTCGGCAGCAATCGACCCCGCCGGGACATGCACCGGTTCACACAGCGAGATTACAAAAAATGAAAATACTCCTCGTCGCTTCACTGGGAATAGCATTGCTTGCTCGATCATCACTCGCCTTCGCGGGTAGTGAAAACGGGAAACAGATCTTCCTGGCGAGATGTGCGATGTGCCACGGAGCAGATGCCAGAGGCACGGGGCCATTGGCCAATAAAAGCAATCCGCCCACGCCCGACCTCACGACGCCCGCCTTCAAAAAGCGGCTCAACGATTATCCGGGCGTCATTGTCTCGTCGATCATCCTTCGCCCCAATGGGGACCTGATTCCGAAGACGTTGCGAGAGAATGGCGTAAAACTCCCGCCCCACTCGTGGACAGTCCAGGATTTCCGCGATTTGAATCAATACATGAGTGCATTGATTTTAAAGAATTAAATATTTTGGCACGGTTTTGTATTGCCGGCGTCCCGGCACGTTGGCGCTGGAGTGGTTGACGACTTATTCGGGACGGTCGATTTTTTGAGGCGGCGGGGTTAGGCGCGCCTTATCTGGCGGAACGGCGGCAGAGTCATATCGGCGCGTGCGCTTGATGGGGAATCCAGCCATCGGCTGTGCTCGACCCAACCGGGTCGCACAAAACGCCGAACTCCAAAAGGCCGTTTCCGCAGGTAAAACGGTCACTCGCATGCAGGCGGATGTCGATTCGGTGCAAGCCGCGCCGCTAGAAATTGCGCGCCACGCCGACCATGAACATGTCCTGGTCCTTGTCGTTGCCGGTTGCGACACGATTAAAGCGTAAGCTCGCCGCCCAATCGTTCGTTACCTGATAGGTCACCTGCGCGCTGAGCAAGGCATTGAGTCTCGTTTTACTCGCGACCTCGTCCCGATCATGCGAGAGATACGGGCCCACACCTGCCGAAAGCGTCCATTTGCTCTTGATCGGCGCGACATACCAGAATTGCGCCGCCACACCTCTGCGGCCGGCGACGCCGTTATTGCCTTCGTAGACGAAGCTCGCCGAATAGGCCCACGCATTGCCGAGCGGCCGCTTGACTTCGACCATATACCCTTTTTCGATAGGCACTTGGGGACGGTTCGTCTGCGATGTCCCGGCCCAAACGCCAACCTGCGTCTTGCCGTCCGACAAAGCCGGGCCAGGGTCGCCGCCAAAATCCGAGCCGATGCCGAACAGCACCGCGTCGGAGTTGAATCCGTCGATCATCTGCACGTGGTTGTATTGCAACTTGAGGAAGAAGCGGTTGGGAACGACGTAATAGCGCACCGCTGCCGAGGCGCGCACGCCCCACCGCTTTTCATTACGCGGCTGGTCGTTGACATGCGTCGTGTCCATGCTGAAATACGGCCCCGCCGACAACTCGAGCGCCAGGCGATCGCCGACCGGCCAACGAAACGAACCTATGGCGGCGAAGCCGTCACGGTGGTGATCGAGGGGATGCCCCTCGTTCAGATACGCGAGGTAGACCGAGAGGTAGTCATTCAAGACATCGCCGAAGCCGACTTCGTAGGCACGCCAATGCATATCGCCACCGTTGGTCGCGCGTCCGTCGCCGTACACCGCATAGGCGTTGATCGTTCTTTCCGATGGCTTGAACCCGGTCGGCACGCTCGCAGGAGCGTCCTCGGCGTACGCGAGGCCTGCGCCTGCCAGACATCCCAGACCGACGATCGAGCTTGCGAGGACGAAGCGCGAATAGATGCGACGGCACTGTCCCATTTGGACACCCCCTCACCTTGGTAACCGCGATTTCTCGGGCAAGATGACGACGATTATAGGCAGCCTCGGGTAAGAGGGGTAATAGGGGCAATCCGCACAACTTCGGCCGCTGCCCCTTACAGGCAAAGGTCGGGCGGCCATGATCCGATCCGTCGTCATCGCTGAATTCCGGATTCAGCGATCGGCTATCGTCGGAGACGATGACGGCGACCGCCAGTACATTGCCGGCAGGCAGGAATGCGACGCCGGCGTGACGGTCGCCGGCTCGCAGCACGATAAAACCTACGAAAATCGCATCGGCAGCCGACCCGCTTTTCCGGTACAAATCTGGGACGCTGACATTCCCCGCGGGCTATTGGAGACTCTCGTTCATGACTCGGCAACACGCACCGGATATCGCAACGACAACCCGCACGAACCCCGGCGACAGCCCGTCCGCGCCGATTCCCGCCATCGTGCCGTCGAGCACCGCGCTGCTCGTCATGCATTACCAGACCGACATCCTCGGCCTCTTTCCGTCCGTCGCGCCCGAATTGCTCGCCAATACGCGCCGACTCTGCGATGCGGCGCGGGCCGGCGGCATCGGCGTCTGGTTCGCGAACCTCCGGTTCAGCCCAGGCTATCCGGAAGTCAGCCCGCGCAACAAGAACGGCCAGGGCATCAAGCAGCTCGGCCGCTTCATCAACGACGGCCCGTGCCCGGAACTCGGCCGGCAAGACGACGAGCCGCTGATCGTCGCGCACCGCGCCAGCGTGTTCTTCGGCACCGATCTGCAGGCGCGGCTGGTCGAGCAAGGGGTCGACTCGCTGATCATGGTCGGCATCGCGTCGACGGGCGTGATGCTGTCGTCGATCGCCCACGCGAGTGATGCGGACTTCCGCTTGTATACGGTCAAGGATTGCTGCTACGACCCGGATCCGGTAGTTCACGAGCATCTGTTCGCCACCGCCTTCGAATCGCGCACGACGGTGCTGTCGCTCGCGGACGCGTTGCGGCTGCTTGAGTAAACAAGCGGGCGCGCGGGCGCGACAGGCCAGCGGCTCGACGCGAATCGGGCCGAGCCGGTTCCCTTCAGGATGACGTCGATGCCGGCGACGAGCTGCTCGCGCTCGTCGCGCGCGGCCAGTTGCGCCGCCACCTTGCACACGAACGGATACGCCGCCGGATCAAGTCGCGTCCTCGCGAGCGATGCGAAAGACCGGCCGGGATGGCGCACCGTGCTCGTGCGGCCCGACGGTGTCGTCGCGTGGGCCGGTGACAATGCGTCGAACGTCGACGAAGCCGCACACGCGGCGACGCGATGGTTCGGCCAGGGCTGTGCCTCGTCGCCTACCCCATCGTGACCGGCGACGGCGCGCACGTTATCGCGCGCACCGCCCCTTCTTTCCCCGTTACTTCGCGATATACACACCCGACGTCGGGCACGTGCCCTGCGTATTGCCGTCCGTCACGAGCGAGGCGGCGCTCGGGAACTGCATGGTCGCATTCGTCTTCACCGCGATCCACGCTTCGGTGAAGTAGCTGACGCCATTCGTCTTCGTGCACTTCAGCGACACCGCGCTGCGCGTGTTGCTGCCGAACGCGCCTTCGAACGCCGACAGCAACTGGTTGCGCGTGACCGTCTTGCCCGCGTTCGCCTGCAGGAACGCGTTGAACGACGTGTTGCCGAGCCGGCTGATCATGCCCGACGCCTGGTTCCAGTACGCGTCGGGCGATGCCGAATTCGAGCAGGTGCCGTGCTTGAACCACTCGTGCTTGTCGAGGCAGGACGCGACGCCCGGCATGTACGTCGACAGCGTGTTACGGGTCGCGCTGCTGATCGGGTACGCATCCATGCTGCACCACTGGTGCGCGTTGTCGAGGTCGATGTCGTTCTGCGGCACGCCGCAGTAGAACGGCTGGTTGCCGTCGTAGTTGTTCGGCCACAGACCATGCAGCGACAGGCTCGTCGCCGCGTACGTGCCGGCGAGGTTCGTGCATTCGGGCGTGTCGTGCGACGCGCAGAAGCCGGGTTCCCACGACGCGGCGAGCAACAGGTAGTCGTAGCTGGTCTGCGCGGTGGCGTGCAGTGAAACGGAAGCGACGGCGAGTGCGGCAGCGGCGCGGGCGAGCGTCTTGAGCATGGCGTTTCCTCGGAAAAGGCTTGCGGTCGCGGGATGCGCCGCAAGGTTGTCGAATGTCTGCCCGCGATTGTTGCCGACGCAACATGGCACGAATGTGAAGGTGGACGAAAGATTCCGGCGGCACGCGCGCAGGTGCGGGTACGCGCCGGCGCGTCGCGCGCCGCTTCACATGTCTGAAGCGCGCCGCCGACGCGGCGGCACGCCGCCCCTCACGACCCGGCGCCCAGCTGCGTGCACGCGCGCGTGATCGACTCGGGGCCTTCGAGCGCGAGGATCTGCCACACGCCGATGCTGACGCGCTGGCGCGCCGCCGTCGACGCATCGGCCAGCAACGCCTCGACGCGCGGTGCGGCGTCCGGCGCCTGCTGCTTCAGCGCCGCGTGATGCCGCGCGCGCGACGCCGGTTCGGATTCGTAGACGTCGCACAGACGCACCATGCCGGCGAGACCGGCGAGGTCGTCATCCTTGTCGATCGCGCCCGGCTCGACCGGCGCGAGCCCCTTGCGCTCCGCCGCCGGCAGCTTGTTGCGCGCACCTTCGTCGATCGACGTGGCGGATGCCGGCGGCAGCCCGCCGATCGCCGCGACGATCCGGCTGCCCGCGGCGATCATGTCGCCCTGGCACTCGATCTTCTCGGCGGCCGCGACGTTCGAGCAGAACGACACCGACGTGCGGTACACGTCGTCGCTCATGCGCGGCACTTCGTCCGCGCTCGCTTGCGCGAAGCCGGCGCTCGTCAGCGCCAGCGCGGCGGGAATCAGGATGCGGAATGCTCTCGTCTTGTTCATTGTTGTTTGGGTAGGGGAGTTCTCGTGGCGGGCAACATCGCGCGGCCGCGCGGTGGCGGCCGCAGTGACGCCGGGCCCGCGTCCGGCGGCACGCGATCACTTCATCGACGCTGCCTCCGATCCGCCGGGCGACAGTGCCGCGTGGTCCTGCTCGCGCCACGTGCGGCGCGACGTCATGATCGCCTTCACGGCCGAGCGCGCGACCTTCCACCACGCGAACGGCCGCGGGTCGGCGAGCATGCTGAGCGCGCGCGCATAGTCGAGCGTGAGCCCGGGCGTCCACGCCATCGTCACCGCGCGCTTGCGGATCTGCGCGGCGACCCACAGCTCGGGCGTGAGCAGCAGCCGCACGAACGCGCCCCACCCGGCCCGCGCGCCTTTCAGCCGCCACACTGCGCCGTCGAGCGCGGCTTCGAGCGCGTTCGACACCGTGCTCGAGCAATTGCGGTGCGTGAGGTTGTACGTCAAGTTCTGCCGATACGACGTCCAGAAGGCATCCAGCTTCGCCGGATCGTAGTTGCGGATCCGCACGCGCACGGTCGACGGGCACCACGCCTTCGACTCGGTCGCGTAGTCGGGCTGGAACAGGCCCGGCACGTCGTTCTCACGCGTCGCGCGCAGGATGCGCGTGAATTCGTCCGGAGAACGATCGATTTCGACGCCAGGATACAGGCTGATATAGATGCCCTCGGGCGACTCCAGCGCCGCGTGTCCGGTAGAAATCACACCGTTGACGTCCACCGCCGCGATATAGCGGTCGATCACCGGATAGCGCTGCGCTTCGGCCTTCGACGTGCCGGTCGGCGTCCACACGTGCACGGTGAGCGCATGCTCGCCGTCGGCCGGCGGGCCGTCCCATTCGGATTGCGCGAAATGCGGCCGGTCGCTCGCATCGTCGAGATCCGGTGCGAGCGCCGGTGCCGGCGACGTCGCGAACGCCGGATTGCGCGTCAGCCGCCGCACGCGAGCGGCGAGGCTCAGCATGTGCATCCCGCCGAACATCAGCAGCAGCCCAAGGCAATACGGCACGGTGCCGACGTAGTGCGTCGGGTACGGCTGATAGAAGAAGATGGCCAGCATGATCTCGACGACGCCCCAGGCGAAGGCGACGTTCCAGCGGCGATAGCGCACCATCCACGCTGCAGTGCACTGCAGCAGCCCGTCGACGAGGAACAGCGTGCCGAAGATCATCGACAGCAGGAAATGGCCATGGTGATGCCCCGCGAACACGAGCCCGGCGGCGACCACCACCACGATCCCCTTCACGTAGCGCAGGATGCGCTGCCCGCCGACGCCGCTGCCGGCCACCGCGAGCGTCGCGAGCCCCTCGATCAGGAATAGCCACGCAAAGATCTGGATCGGGAAGTGCAACGCGCCATCGAGCGCATCGACGAAGATCACGACGCCCGCGACGACCCACACCCAGCCGAGCACGGTCAGCCCGCGCCAGCGCGTGCGCAAGTATTCGATGCCCAGCAGCAGCAAGACCAGTCGTACCATCGCGCCCTCTCGTCATTTTTTTGGGATACGCGCGGGTCACGCGTGTCCTGTCGTTTCGACCGCGCATCGTGCAGCGCGCCGGCCGAAAAAGCGGTAATTCGTACCGGCACGTCATGCCTCGACATGACCGTTGGCGGCCGGTATCCCTCCGCACTGGCCGAATAATAAGATATGGCGGAGAGGGTTGAAAGCGGCGACGAGAACGTTGTCGGCATCGCACGGACCGGGGCCACCGACCGCTGCCAAGGCAGATTTCCCGTTCGACAACACGCGGTGGATACGCGAGAATCCGGCTTCCGAGGGCGAAAGCCACTGAACTGAACCGCACAGACGGGACAACAACAATGAACATATCGATCACGCGCCGGCGCCTGCTGGCCGCCGGCGTGGCCGCCAGCAGCCTCGCGCTGTCGGGCTGCTTCACGCCGAAGCTGTACAAGGAAGACGGATACAGCGAGCACGTGTCCGGATTCATGATGACCGAGGACGGCAAGAAGCTCGTCGTCATGGGCATGGACTACCATTACATCTTCGATCTGCCGGCGCAGTTGCGGCCGGTCTTGATGTCCAGTTACCGTAAATCGCTGCGCACGACGTTCGCCGCCTTTCATGCGAGCGGCGGCAGCATCACGGGCCAATACCGTATCTTGCTGCCGAAGGACGCGTCGGACGACGATCGGCAGGCGGCCGCTGCCGACGGCTTCACCGCCGCGCAGGCCGGCCTCGTGCTCGAAGGCGACATCAGCGGCAAGCGCTATTCGACGGAAGGGTTCGTCGAAAAGTACAAGACGAGCACGCAGCCGTTCAACCAGCCGTACTCGGTCTACATCAGGCAATCGCCGTCCGCGCTCGGCATGGGGCTACGGATTCTCGCCACGCCGGTCACGGTTGCCGCCGACGGCGTGCTCGTGCTGGGCGGCATCGTGCTCTTGCCGTTCGCGGCAATTGCGATCAACGCGAACGGCGGCATCCGGATCATGTAAAGGCGTGCGGTACGAGCGCAACAGGAGCACCACCATGACCGCCTCCCCCCTTCACGCCCCGCCGCTCGGCCCGCAACTCAAGCGCTGGCGCGCGCTGCATCGCGTCAAGCAAAGCCATGCGGCCGAGCTGTTCGGCGTCGCGCAATCGACGATCTCGCGCTGGGAAGCCGGCCGCCAGCAGATGTCGCCCGACGAGCGCGCAACCGCCGAGCGCCTGCTCGCCGCGCGCCTCGATTCGGCCGGCGATCACGCGCTCGCGCGGCTCGTCGCGGGCAGCGCGGGCCGCATGCACCTCGTGTGCGACCTCACGCACCGCCTGCTCGCTTCTTCTCGGGCGCGCACGGCCGAATTCTCGCAACCGCTGTCGATGCTGCTCGGCACGTCGCTGTGGCGCTACGCGACGCCGGAGATCGTCCGCATGGAAACCGCGCTCGACACGCTCGGCTGGCATGACCACGCGGGGCCGCCGAGCGTCGAATTCGACACCGGTGCGAATGCGTCGCGCGTCGTACCGATCCGCGGCAGCATGTGCCGGTGGACGCGGATGACGCTGTCGGACGGTTCGGCCGTGCGGCTCGTGGAGACGCTCCAGGATGCGTGATGGCCGGGTCGCGATGAAGCACCGCATGCCGGCAACGGTGCGGCAGCCTTCAACGTGTCCGGCACGCCGCGCAAACAATACCAACGTGAACGGCAGCACGCCCAGGGGACATGCCACATGTCGATGCTTGTCATGCGAGAACTCGTGATCGTCGCGTTCATGCTCTATATGGGCGCGGCCGTGCTCGTTGCGCTTCGCTCGGGTGTGGCCAACGCCGGCGGCAGGCGCGTGACGCGCCGCCGCAGCCCCTGGCTGTTCAGCCTGATCGTCGGTGTTCAAACGGGCTTCTTCGCGCTGTTCTGCTGGGCCGGGCTGTTTGCAAAGTAGCGGCGCGGCAAGCGCCATCGCCACGCATATTTCATGCGTGGACGAAGCAAACCCACCCGCATTACGCTAGGCGGCTCATCGCAAGGACTCCGACCATGCCCCCCGATACGATCCACGCGCGGCTCGCTTTCCTGCGCGAAGCCGAACGCCTGAAGGATGTGCTGCGCAGCGGCCACACGTCGTCCGGGCGCGCGGAAAGCACGGCCGAGCACAGCTGGCGGCTGTGCCTGATGGCGCTCGTGTTCGCTGACGCGCTACCCGGCATCGACACGTTGAAGCTGCTGAAGCTGTGCGTCGTCCACGATCTCGGCGAGGCGCTGCACGGCGACGTTCCCGCGATCGAGCAAGCCGCGCACCCCGACAAAAGCGCGCAAGAACGCGACGACCTGCTGACGCTGACCGCGCCGCTCGATCCCGCGCGGCGCGACGAGATCGTCGCGCTCTGGGATGAATATGAGGCGGCGGCGACGCCGGAAGCACGTGCGGCAAAGGCGCTCGACAAGCTCGAGACGATCCTGCAGCACAACCAGGGCAGCAACCCGCCCGATTTCGACTACGCGTTCAATCTCGGCTATGGCCGTCGCTACACCGACGCCGTTCCGCTGTTCAGCGCTATCCGTGAGATCGTCGACGCCGACACGCAACGCCGGATCGACGCAGGCGTGCAGCGCGCGTAAGCTCGCGGGATCGGGCCCGCGGTACCGCACGCCCCTGTTCGCTCGAGGCCTGACGCATGACGCAAAACATCTACGACGACCCGGCCTTCTTCGAAGGCTACAGCCGCCTGAACCGTTCGATTCACGGCCTCGACGGCGCACCCGAATGGCCCGCGCTGCGCGCGCTGCTGCCGGGCCTGCGCGGCCGCAACGTGCTCGACCTCGGCTGCGGCTACGGCTGGTTCAGCCGCTGGGCGGCCGATCAGGGCGCGGCAAGCGTGCTCGGCATCGATGTCTCCGAGCGCATGCTCGAACGCGCAGCCTCGACCGCCGCGCATCCGGCGATCACGTACCGCCGCGACGATCTCGAAACGCTCGCGCTGCCCGATGCCGCATTCGATCTCGCCTACAGCTCGCTCGCGTTCCACTACGTCGTGCACCTCGACACGCTGCTGCGCACGATTCATCGCGCGCTCGTGCCCGGCGGGCGGCTCGTGTTCTCGATCGAGCATCCCATTTACACGGCGCCGCGCCGGCCCGGTTTCGTCGTCGATGCGCAGGGCAACCGCGCCTGGCCGCTCGACGGCTACCAGCGCGAAGGCGAACGCGTGACCGACTGGCTCGCGCCGGGCGTCGTCAAGCAGCACCGCACGCTCGGCACGCTCGTGAACCTGCTGATCGGCAGCGGCTTCACGCTCACGCACCTGGACGAATGGGGACCGACGCAGGCGCAGGTCGATGCGCTGCCCGCGCTCGACGAGGAACGCGACCGGCCGATGATGGCGCTCGTCGCCGCGCAGCGCTGACGCACGTCAGCGCACGTCAGCGCACGTCAGCGCACGCCGCGACACCCGCACGAACCTTCGCGTACCGTTGTCACGGTCCGCAACAATGACGCCGCACGGCCTCCGTTCCCGTGCGGCGTTCGCACAATTCAGCACAATTTCCACACGATTTGGCGGGATGTCCTCGCTTACCATGAGCGGCTGATTCGACTCGGCACGCCCGCGCGATGCGTACGCGGATGCCGTCGCGGGCACCCTGCCCCACCGGCGACGCCGACCGGATCGTCCCGCCCGGCCGCACGCATTGCCGGCACCGCCTGATCCTCGCCGCACGCTCATGACTCAGAAGACCCATCGCCGCCGGCGCATCGTGCTGGCTACCCTTGCCATCGTGGCGATCGCCGCCGGCGTCACGCTGAAGGCGTGCGCGCCCGACAAGCATCCGCAATACCTGTCCGCGCCCGTCTCGCGCGGCGATCTCGAGAACGCGGTGCTGGCGACCGGCGCGCTGCAGGCATTCCGGCAGGTCGATGTCGGCGCGCAGGTATCGGGGCAGCTGAAATCGCTGAAGGTGAAGCTCGGCGACAAGGTCACGAAGGGCCAGTGGCTCGCCGAGATCGATCCCGTAATCTCCGAAAACGCGCTGCGCCAGGCGCGCGCCAGCGAAGAAAGCCTGCGCGCGCAGCAGCAATCGACCGCCGCGCAACTGACGCAGGCCGAACTTGCATTCAAGCGCCAGCAGGCGATGCTGCCCGACGATGCGACCTCGCGCGAATCGTTCGAGGCCGCACGCGCGACGCTCGACGTGCAGCGCGCGACCCTCGCGTCGCTCGCCGCGCAGATCCGCTCGGCCCGCATCCAGATCGAAACCGCGCAGGCCAACCTCGGTTACACGCGCATCGTCGCGCCGATCGACGGCGAAGTCGTCGCGATCGTCACGCAGGAAGGCCAGACCGTGATCGCGCAGCAGCAGGCGCCGGTGATCCTGAAGCTCGCCGATCTCGACACGATGACCGTGAAGGCGCAGGTATCGGAAGCCGACGTGATCCGCGTGCGTGCCGGCCAGACCGCGTATTTCACGATCCTCGGCGAACCGGACAAGCGTCACTACGGCAAGCTGCGCGCGATCGAGCCGGCGCCGCAGAACTATGCCGAAGCGCAGAGCCCGCTCGGCGGCGGCACGAAGCCGAATTCGGCCGTGTTCTACAACGCGCTGTTCGAAGTGCCGAACCCCGAGCATCGGCTGCGCATCTCGATGACCGCGCAAGTCAATATCGTGCTCGACAATGCACGCAACGCGCTCAACATTCCGGCCGCCGCGCTCGGCGAAAAACGCCAGGACGGCACCTACGCGGTGCGCGTGCTGCGCGCCGACGGCAGCACGGAAACGCGCAACGTCCGCATCGGCATCAACAACAACGTGCGTGTCGAAGTCCTGGCCGGCCTGAAGGACGGCGAACGCGTCGTGATCGGCGACGCGGCCGGTGACGACCACGCACCGCTCGCGGACGTGGTGTGACGATGCGCCAGCCCCTGCTGAAACTCTCGGCCGTCACACGACGCTTTCCGGCCGGCGACAAGGATGTCGTTGTCCTGAACAACGTCAGCCTGTCTATCCACGCGGGCGAGATCGTCGCGATCGTCGGTGCGTCGGGCTCCGGGAAGTCGACGCTGATGAACATCCTCGGCTGCCTCGATCATCCGAGCGAAGGCACCTACACGGTCGGCGGTCGCGACACGCACATGCTCGACAGCGACGAGCTCGCGCAACTGCGCCGCGAACATTTCGGCTTCGTGTTCCAGCGCTACCACCTGCTGCCGCACGTCGATGCCGTCGCGAACCTCGAAATGCCCGCGATCTATGCCGGCACGCCGCGCGCCGAGCGGCACGCACGCGCACGCGAACTGCTCGCGCGCCTCGGGCTTGCGGATCGTGCGCACCATCGTCCCGGGCAACTGTCCGGCGGCCAGCAGCAGCGCGTGAGCATCGCGCGTGCGCTGATGAACGGCGGCCAGGTGATCCTCGCCGACGAACCGACCGGCGCGCTCGACACGAAAAGCGGCCAGGACGTGATCCGCATCCTGCACGAGCTGAACGCGCTCGGCCATACGATCGTCATCGTCACGCATGACAAGGCCGTCGCGCGCCATGCGAAGCGCATCATCGAGATCAGCGACGGCGAGATCGTCGCCGACCGGCCGAATCGCCACTATGCGGAAGCCCTCGCGGAAGCGGGCGTGGATGCGGCAGATGCGACAGGAACGGAAACCGGCGCGCTACCCGCTGACGATCGCCACGACACGCCACCGCTCCCCGCGCCGGTCGACACCGATCCGCATCCCGATACCGGCACCGGCACGCGCACGCCACGCTTCGCCGCCGGCTCCGGCCGCTTCGCCGAGGCCTGCCGGATGGCGTGGATTGCACTCGTGTCGCACCGGCTGCGCACGCTGCTGACGATGCTCGGCATCATTATCGGCATCACGTCGGTCGTGTCGATCGTCGCGATCGGCGAAGGCGCGAAGCGCTACATGCTCGACGAGATCGGCAGCATCGGCACGAACACGATCAACCTCTATCCGGGCACCGACTGGGGCGACAGCCGCGCGGACGCGATCCAGACGCTCGTGCCGGCCGATGTCGCCGCGCTCGCCGAACAGCCGTACGTCGACAGCGCGACGCCCGAAACGTCGCGCACGCTGCTGCTGCGCTACCGCAACGTCGACGTGAATGCGCTCGTGAGCGGCGTCGGCGACCGCTTCTTCCAGGCGCGCGGGATGCGCTTCGCGCTGGGTGTCGCGTTCGACGAGGACGCGGTGCGCCGCCAGGTGCAGGTGGCCGTGATCGACCAGAACACGCGCCGCAAGCTGTTCGGCGCGACGCGCAACCCGATCGGCGAAGTGATCCTGATCGACAACGTGCCGTGCGTCGTGATCGGCGTGACCGCCGACAAGAAGAGCGCGTTCGGCAGCGTGAAGAGCCTGAACGTGTGGGTGCCGTACACCACCGCGAGCGGGCGCCTGTTCGGGCAACGCTATCTCGACAGCATCACCGTGCGCGTGCGCGACGGGCAGCCGAGCGCCGCCGCCGAGAAAAGCCTCGAAAAGCTGATGACGCAGCGCCATGGCCGCAAGGACTTCTTCACGTACAACATGGACAGCGTGGTGAAGACCGTCGAGAAGACCGGCCAGTCGCTCACGTTGCTGCTGTCGCTGATCGCGGTGATCTCGCTCGTCGTCGGCGGGATCGGCGTAATGAACATCATGCTGGTGTCGGTCACCGAGCGTACGCGCGAAATCGGCATCCGGATGGCGGTCGGCGCGCGCCAGTCCGACATCCTGCAGCAGTTTCTCGTCGAGGCCGTGCTCGTCTGTCTGCTCGGCGGCACGATCGGCATCGCGCTGTCGTTCGGGCTCGGCGCGCTGTTCTCGATGTTCGTCGTGCAGTGGAAGATGGTGTTCTCGGCCGGCGCGATCGTGACCGCGTTCGTCTGCTCGACGCTCACCGGTGTGATTTTCGGTTTCATGCCCGCGCGCAACGCATCGCGGCTCGATCCGATCGATGCGCTCGCGCGCGATTGAAGAAAGACCTGTCATGACGCATTCTTCCCCCCTTCACCGCCTGGGCGCATTCGCGTGCGCGGCAGCCCTGCTCGCCGGCTGCGCGGGCGTGCGCCACGAACCGCTGCCCGCCGTCGCGATGCCCGCGAACTGGGAGGCCCCGGTCGCGGCCGGCGCACCGTCCACCTCACGCGACTGGTGGCGCAGCTTCGGCGATCCGCAACTCGACGCGCTGATCGACGACGCGCTGCGTGCCAACAACGACCTCGCGATCGCGGCGATCCGCGTGTACCGCGCGCAACTGCAGGCCGGGCTCGCGGATACCAACCTGACGCCGAACGTGTCGCTCGGCGCGAACGGCGCCGTGTCGCGCACGCTCGATACGCACCAGATGAGCCGGACGAGCGGCGTGACCGGTTCGCTCAGCTATGAAATCGACCTGTGGGGCCGGCTGGCCGCGCTGCGCGACGCCGCGCGCTGGGAAGCCGACGCGACGGCCGCCGATCTCGAGGCGGCGCGGCTGTCGCTGATCGGCACGACGGCGTCGCTGTACTGGCAGATCGGTTATCTGAACCGGCAAATCGCACTCGGCGACGCGAACATTGCGTATGCGGTCCGCACGCTCGCGGTCGTCCGGTCGCGTCACGCGGCCGGCGCCGTGTCGGGGCTCGATCTCGCGCAGGCCGAACAGAGCCTCGCCGCGCAACGCGCCGCGCAGGCGCAACTGATCCAGCAGCGCACCGAGAATCGCCACGCACTCGCGATCCTGTTCGACCGGCCGCCGCAGCAGCGCGCGGCCGAACCGTCGGCACTGCCCGTCGCGGCGCCGCCGGAAGTCGTGGCCGGCCTGCCCGCGAGCCTGCTCGGCCGGCGCCCCGACCTGCGCGCGGCGGAATTCCGGCTGCGCGAGTCGCTTGCGCAGGTCGACGCGACGCGCACGAGCTTCTACCCGACCTTCACGCTGACCGGGCAGGCCGGCACGTCGAGCACGAGCCTCGAGCGCGTGCTGATGAATCCGGTCGGCACGCTCGGGCTCGGCCTGGCACTGCCGTTCATCCAGTGGAACACGATGCAGCTGCAGATCAAGGTGTCGAAGTCGCAGTACGAGGAAGCCGTCGTCGGGTTCCGCCAGACGCTCTACACGGCGCTCGCGGAAGTCGAGAACGCGCTGTCGGCGCGTGTGCAGCTCGAACGCGAAGCCGAACAGCGCGCGCTGTCGCTGGCCCAGGCGCAGCGCGCCGAACAGCTGGCCGCCGCGCGCTTCGCGGCCGGCGCGACCGCCGTGCAGCCGTGGCTCGACCAGCAGCAGCGGCTGCGCGATGCGCAAAGCGCCGACGAACTGACGCGCCTGAACCGGCTCAACAACCAGATGACGCTGTACCGCGCGCTCGGCGGCGGGATGTCCTGACCGAAGCGCGCACCGGGCCGGCCGCGCCGATCAGGCGCGGTGTCATTCACACACGGGCGCCCTGCGTCGCGCCGGCGCGAACGCCACCGCGCTCGCCGTCGCGAGCACGGCCACACCCGCCGCGCCGTACACCATCACCCAGCCGAACCCGTGCACGAGCGCCGCGTGCAGCGCCGCGCCGGTCGGGTCGGCCTGCGCGAGCGCCGGTGCGATCTCGTGGAGCCCGTCCGTGCGGCCGGATGCAATCTCCTGCGCGAGCCGGCGCAGCGCTGCGTCACCGATCGAGCCTGCAACACCGGCCTTCAGGCTCGCGACGATCCCCGCGACCAGCACGAAACCCATCGCCGCGATGTTCAGCGCGAGCGAAATCATCCGCGCGCTCATGTCGATGCCCGACGCCATCCCGGCCCGCGCGCTCGGCACCGCACCCGTCGTCGTGTTGGTCACCGGGGTATTCGTGAGCCCGAGCCCGATGCCGGCGATCATGCAGCCGGGCAGCATCGTGATCCAGCTGGCATGGTCGGCCGCGCTGCCGATCCGCATCAGCGCGAACCCCGCGGCGATCGTGAACAGGCCGCCCGGGATCACGACGCCCGGCCCGTAGCGCAGCGCGAGCCGTTCGCCGAACGGCGGCGCGACCAGCGTCGGCAACGTGTAGGCGAGCAACGCGAGGCCGGCCGTCACGCTGTCGTAGCCGAGCGCGACCTGGAACCAGATCGGCAGGTAGATCATGAACGGCCAGAAGCTGAAGTTCATCCCCATCGAGCCGAAGATCGCGCCGGTGAACGCGCGAATCCGGAACACCGAGAAATCGAACATCGGCCGCGCACTGGCGCGTTCCGCGATGAAGAAGCCGGCCAGTGCCAGCACGGTCGCGCCGAGCACGCCGAGGCCGGCCGCGCGGGTCAGCCCGAGCGCCGCGCTTTGCGTGATGTAGAACGCCAGGCCGAGCACCGCGAGCGACAGCGTGACGATGCCTGCGACGTCGAGCCTGCCCGCGTGCGGATCGCGCGACTCCCGCACCGCGCCGCCGATCAGCACGAGCGCGAGGGCCGCGAGCGGCGCATGGACGAGGAACACCCACGGCCAGCTTGCCAGCGCGACGATCGCGCCGCCGACGATCGGCCCGAACCCGAGCCCGATGCCGAACACGATCCCCCAGATCCCGAACGCACGGCCACGCTCGCGGCCCTCGCGGAACTGGTGCGACAGCACCGCAATCTGGCAGATCAGCATCGCGCCGCCGCTGGCGCCCTGCAGCAGCCGCCCCGCGACGAGCACCGGCACGTTCGGCGCGAGCCCGCACAGCAGCGACGTCGCGCCGAACAGCACGGTGCCGATCACGTACACGCGCTTGCGGCCGAACCGGTCGGCGAGCGTGCCGGCCGCCATCAGCACGGTCGTGCACGCGATCGTGTACGCATTCATGATCCACTGCATGCCGTTGAAATCACCATGCAGCACGTGTTCGAGCGTCGGCAGGATCACCGGCACGCTCGAGATTTCGAGGCCGAACATCAGCGACGTGAGACAGACGGCCGCGAGCGCGACCGCATTCCTGCGGGAGTCGGATTGCGTCATGCGTATTGCGCCGCGACCCGGCAACGGGCCGCGCGCCTCCAGGTAAGAGGGATGCGCCGCGTGCGGCCGGCGACGCACGCTGGGCGGGAATCGGTACTATAGTGAGAATTCCCATCCCCATTGACGCATGCATTTCTCCAGACTGGGGAATTACAGGACTCAATCAACGACCCTCCCATGACCGACAGACTCGACGGCGTGACGACCTTCGTCCAGGTAGTGGAATCGGGCAGCTTCGCGCTTGCTGCGGAGCGCCTCGACATGACGCGTTCGGCCGTCGGCAAGGCCGTCGCGCGGCTCGAGAAGCGGCTCGGCGCGCGGCTGCTGCAGCGCACGACGCGTAGCCAGAGCCTGACCGACGACGGCCAGGCGTACTACGACCGTTGCGTGCGCGCGCTCGCGGAACTGGAAGCGGCGGAGGCCGACCTCGACTGCGGTCGCAACGAGCCGCGCGGCAAGCTGCGCCTGAGCGTGCCGCTCGCGTTCGGGCATCACTGCGTGACGCCCATCGTGCTCGATCTCGCGCGCACCTATCCGCATTTGCGGATCGACGTGTCGATCACCGACCGTTTCGTCGATCTCGTCGAGGAAGGCATCGACCTCGCGGTGCGGATCGGCACGCTCGCGGACAGCACGAGCCTCGCGGTGCGGCGGCTCGGCACGCAATACGGCAGCCTCGGCGCGGCGCCGTCGTATCTCGCCCGCTACGGGATGCCGAAGACGCTGGACGACCTGAAAGACCACCGGACAATCGCGTATTCACGCTCGGGGGTGGTTCAACCGTGGGACTTGCGTGCGCTGGACGGCTCGACGGTGCGGGTCGACATGCCGCACCAGCTCAGTTTCGACGACGTGCAGGCGATCGCGGCGGCCGGCGCATCCGGGTTCGGGATCGCGTGGCTGCCGAGCTGGCTGCTCGATCATTACGTGAAGCGCGGCGAGATGACGGTCGTGCTCGACCGCTGCTTCGTCTGCGAAGGCGACATCCACGCGATCTGGCCGAAGACGCGCTACCTGCCGCGCAAGACGCGCTGCGTGATCGACGCGCTCGCGCAGGCGGTGCCGCCGATGATCGGACGGTGAGGTGAGACGGGATGGGATGAAATGAATCCGACGCGCCGCGGGGGCGCGTCGGAGCATCACGCCGCGCCGAGATCGGCCAGCGGATGCGCGAACAGCTTCCACGGCGACGTCAGGAAATGCCGCACGCGTTCGGCGCGCAGCTCGACGAGCGACGCGGGCGCCCAGCGCGGCTTGCGATCCTTGTCGACGAGATGCGCGCGCACGCCTTCGCAGAAGTCGCCTTCCTCGATCGCACGCGCGACGATGCCGAGTTCCATCCGGAACGATTCGGCCAACGTCATCTGGCGGCCGCGCAGCAGCGCCTCGCGCGTCACGCACAGCATCGTCGGCGAATGGCCGGTGAGCGCATCGAGCGTCGCCTGCAGCCATTGACGGTGCTCGCGCGACAGTTCCTCGCGCGCAAGATCCTGTGTCAGCGTCGCGACGATCCGCTCGACGGTCGAGCGCTTGTCGAAGTGACGCACGATCCACGGCATCTGGCTGTCGAGCGCCGCATGCGGCACGACATTGCACGGCGGCTCGAACACCTTGCGCAGCAACGGCAGCGCATCGCCTTCCCACTTGACGCTTTCGATGCGCGTCTCGAACGTGTCGAGCCAGGCGGACGGCACGCACAGATCCGCGAGCTTCGCGGTCAGCGCGTCGGCGCCCGACAGCATCGCGCCGGTCAGCCCGACGTACAGCTCGAGTTCGGCCGGCATGCGCGACAGGAAATGCGTCGCGCCGACGTCGGGCACGAGGCCGATGCGCGTCTCCGGCATCGCGATCTTGCTGCGCTCGGTCGCGACACGCAGCGCCGCGCCCTGCGCGAGGCCCATGCCGCCGCCCATCGTCACGCCGTCCATCAGCGCGACCACCGGCTTCGGGAACGTATGGATCGCGTAGTCGAGACGGTATTCGTCGACGAAGAACGGCAGCCAGGTTTCGCGCTGCGCGACCATCCGGTACAGCGCACGCACGTCGCCGCCTGCGCAGAAACCCTTCTCGCCCGCGCCGCGCAGCACGACCGCGACGATCTGGTCATCGTTGCGGCAGCGCTCGAGGAGCGCGGCCAGCTCGCCGATCATCGGGTACGACAGCGCATTGAGCGCGGCCGGCCGGTTCAGCGTGATCAGCGCCACGCGGTTCACCACGCGGAACAGCACCTCGGGTGCGTGCTCCGCGAACGCGTCGTGATTCGTCACCGGCGTGCTCATCGTTGCGGCTCTCCGTCGTTGTGCCACTGCGGCGCGCGCTTGCCGAGGAACGCGGCCACGCCTTCGCGCGGATCGTTCGTCTCGAACAGGTCGACGAAACGTTCGCGCTCGACCGCGAGCGCCGCGCTGCGCGGCACGCCGCGGCGCGCGAGGCCGATCAGTTCCTTGCTGTAAGCGACCGCATGCGGGCTCTGCCGTGCGACGTTGCGTGCCAGCGCCAGCGCGGCATCGCGCGATGCGCCCGACTCCACGACGTCCTCGACGAGGCCGATCCTGAGCGCCGTGGCCGCATCGACACGCGCGCCGGTCAGGATGATCTTCTTCGCCCAGCCTTCGCCGACGAGCCAGGGCAGCGTCTGCGTGCCGAGGCCGCACGGCAGCAGGCCGACCGACGGTTCGGGCAGCGCCATCTGCGCATGCGTCTCCGCGATCCGCAGGTCGCACGCGAGCGCACACTCGAGCCCGCCGCCCATCGCGTAGCCGTTGATCGCCGCGATCGTCACGACGCGCGCGTCGTGCAGCGCCTCGAACGCCGCGCCGAAACGCGACGCCATCGCGCGCGCAACCGCGCGGTCGCCTTCGGCGAACGTGTTGAGGTCGGCACCCGCGCTGAAGAACTTCGGGCCGTCGCCGGTGATCACCAGCGCGCGCACGCGCGAGTTCGCATTCAGTTCGGCGACGGTTGCCTGCAGTTGCCGCAGCCCGTCGGCGGTAAAGGCGTTCGCGGGCGGACGCTTGAGCGTCGCGCACGCGATCGCGCCGTCGTCGACGTAGTCCAGTTCGATCATCACGCGTCCTTCTTGGTTGCCGGTTGATACAGGCGGATCACCGCCGAGAAATCGAGCTGGCCGTCGCCGCGGCTACTCATCGTCTGGTACAGCTGCTGCGCGAGCGCGCCGAGATAGACGGGCTGGCGCGCCTGCTTCGCGGCATCGTTCGCGAGGCCGAGATCCTTCAGCATCAGGTCGGTGCCGAAGCCGCCCGAGTAACCACGCGACGAAGGCGCGGTTTCGATCACGCCCGGATACGGGTTGTAGGTATCCGAACTCCAGCAGCGGCCCGTCGACGTGTTGACGATGCCGGCCAGCACTTTCGGGTCGATGCCGAGCGCGACGCCGAGCGACATCGCCTCCGACACGGCCGCCATCGAGATGCCGAGCACGAGGTTGTTGCAGACCTTCGCCACCTGCCCCATGCCCGTCGCACCGCAGTGGACGATGTTCTTGCCCATGCCCGTGAGCACCGGCTTCACGCGCTCGAAATCCGCGTCGCTGCCGCCGACCATGAAAGTCAGCGTGCCGGCCGCCGCGCCGCCGGTGCCGCCCGACACCGGCGCATCGACGAACGCGCCGCCGTGCTCGCGCACGAGCGCGCCGAACGCCTGTGCGCTCGCCGGGTCGATCGTGCTCGAATCGATCACGGTCGCGCCCGCGCCGAGGCCGGCGAGCACGCCGTTCTCGCCGGACAGCACCGAGCGCACGTGCGGAGCGGCCGGCAGCATCGTGATGACGAACGTCGCGCCCGAGGCCGCATCGCGCGGCGATGCGGCCACCTGTGCACCGGCATCCTGCAGCGCGCGCAAGGCGTCGGCGCTCAGGTCGAACGCATGTACTTCATGGCCTGCTTTCAGCAGGTTCAGCGCCATCGGCGCGCCCATGTGGCCGAGGCCGATAAAACCGATTTTCATGTTGGGTTCCTCCGCCGCTCAATGCAGCCGGATCGTCGTGTTCACCGGGCCGGCCGTCGTGTCGTCGTCGAACCAGCGCGCGGTGACCGTCTTGGTCTGCGTGTAGAACTGCACGACCTGCTTGCCGTACGGGCCGAGATCGCCGAGCTTCGAGCCGCGCGACCCCGTGAAGCTGAAGAACGGCACGGGCACCGGGATCGGGATGTTGATGCCGACCTGGCCGATGTCGATCTCGCTCTGGAACTTGCGTGCGGCCGCGCCGCTTTGCGTGAACAGGCCGACGCCGTTGCCGAACGGGTTCGCGTTGACGAGCGCGATCGCGTCGTCGAGCGTGTCGGCTTCCATCACGACCAGCACGGGCCCGAAGATTTCATGCGTGTAGACCGACATGTTCGTCTTCACGCCCGAGAAGATCGTCGGGCCGACGAAATTGCCCTGCTCGTAGCCGGGCACCTTCACGTCGCGGCCGTCTAGCTCGAGCTTCGCGCCTTCCTTCACGCCCGCGTCGATCAGCGACAGGATGCGTTCCTTCGCGGTCTTCGACACGACCGGCCCGACGTCCGTGCCGGCTTCCGCGCCCGCATTGACCTTCAGCGCCTTTGCCTTCGCGACGATGTCCGGCAGCCAGTCGCGCGCGTTGCCGACGAGCACCGCGACCGACGTGGCCATGCAGCGCTGGCCCGCCGCGCCGAAGCCGGCGCCGACGAGCGCGTTGATCGCCTGCTCGCGGTTCGCATCGGGCAGCACGACGGCGTGATTCTTCGCGCCCATCATCGACTGCACGCGCTTGCCGTGCGCGCTGCCGAGGTTGTACACGTGCGTGCCGACCGCCGTCGAGCCGACGAACGAAATCGCCTTCACGAGCGGATGCGTGCAGATCGCGTCGACGACTTCCTTGCCGCCGTGCACGACGTTCAGTACCCCTTTCGGTATGCCGGCCTCGATCGCGAGCTCGACGAGCTCCATCGTCGACAGCGGATCCTGTTCCGACGGCTTCAGCACGAACGTGTTGCCGCACACGATCGCCATCGGGAACATCCACAGCGGAATCATCGCGGGGAAGTTGAACGGCGTGATGCCCGCGCACACGCCGAGCGGCTGGCGCAGCGTGTAGGTATCCACCCCACCCGCGACGTTCTCCGCGAACTCGCCGAGCTGCAGCGAACCGATCGAGCATGCATGTTCGACCACTTCGAGGCCGCGGAAAATGTCGCCTTCGGCATCGGGAATCGTCTTGCCCTGCTCGGCCGTCAGCGTCTTCGCGATGCGCTGCTGGTTCGTGCGCACGAGATCCTGGAACTTCAGCATGATGCGCATGCGCGCGGCGATCGGCGTGTTCTTCCAGGTCGCGAAGGCGGTGTGCGCGGCCTGCACGGCTGCGTCGACTTCCGCGACGGTCGCGAACGGCACGCGCGCGAGCACCTGCTGCGTCGCCGGGTTGACGATGTCGCGCCACTCGTTCGTGGCGGACTCGACGAAGGCGCCGTCGATCAGCAGCTTGACCGTCGGCACGTCTTTCAAATTCGCGTTCATCGATCCTCTCTCCTTCCAGAGGGCCGCGAAGCGCGAGATCGCCGCGCGGCCGGTTCAATTCGGCTGCGGGCGGCGGCCGCGAAGGGCGGCGCGCGCGGCCCGCGGTCACGTCACTTCACTTGAGTTCGGCGGCGAAATCTTCTTCCCAGTATTCGCCCTGCATCCGTTCACTTGCGTCGTCGCCGCGCTCGATCTCGCGGCGGCGCAGCTCGACGCGGCGGATCTTCCCCGAGATCGTCTTCGGCAGCTCCGCGAACTGCAGCCGGCGAATGCGCTTGTACGGCGCGAGCTTCTCGCGCGAGAAACGGAAGATTTCCAGCGCGAGTTCGGGGCTTTCCTCGTAACCCTGGCGCAGCGTGATGAAGGTCTTCGGCACCGACAACCGCACGGGGTCGGGGCTCGGCACGACGGCCGCCTCGGCGATCGCCGGATGCTCGATCAGCACGCTTTCGAGTTCGAACGGGCTCAGCCGGTAGTCGGACGACTTGAACACGTCGTCCGCGCGGCCGATGTACACGTAGTAACCGTCGTCGCGGCGCATCGCGATGTCCGACGTGCGGTAGTGGCCGTCGCGCATCGCGTAGGCCGTCGCATCGGGGTTGTTCGCATAGCCTTTCATCAGCCCGACCGGGCGTGTGACGTCCGCGCCGATCGGCAGCGCGACCTCGCCTTCGGTCACCGGCGCGCCGTCCGGGTCGAGCAATTCGATCCGATAGCCCGGCAGCGGCCGGCCCATCGAGCCCGCGACGACCGGCTGGCCCGGCGAGTTGCCGATCAGGCAGGTCGTCTCGGTCTGGCCATAGCCGTCGCGAATCGCGATGCCCCACGCCTTCTTCACGCGCTCGATGATCTCGGGATTCAGCGGCTCGCCCGCGCCGACGATCTCGCGCAGCTTCACGTCGAACGACGCGAGCGGCTGCTGCACGAGCATGCGCCACACGGTGGGCGGCGCGCACAGCGTCGTCACCTGGTATTTGACGAGCGCATCGAGCACCACCTTCGGCTCGAAACGCGCGTAGTTGAACGCGAACACGCACGCCTGCGCGTTCCACGGCGCGAAGAAGCAGCTCCATGCGTGCTTCGCCCAGCCCGGCGAGCTGATGTTCCAGTGGATGTCGCCCGGCTGCAGGCCGACCCAGTACATCGTCGACAGATGGCCGACCGGATAGGTGCGGTGCGTATGCTCGACGAGCTTCGGCTTCGACGTCGTGCCCGACGTGAAGTACAGCAGCATCGGATCGTTCGCGTGCGTGATGGCGTCCGGCTCGAATTCTGCGCTCGCCGCGTAGCCGTCGTGCATCGCGAGCCAGCCCGCGCGCGGCGCGCCGGCGACGATCTTCTGCGCGAGGCCGAGATCCGGCTGTTCGAACTTGGCGGTTTCATTCTCGTCGACGATCGCGTATTTCGCGCCGCCGATCTGCACGCGGTCACGTACGTCGTCGGGCGACAGTTGCGTGGTGGCAGGCAGCACGATCGCGCCGAGCTTCATCGCGGCGAGCATCGCGTCCCACAGCTCGACGCGGTTCGGCAGCATCAGCAGGATCCGGTCGCCGCGCACGACGCCGATCGAACGCAGCCAGTTCGCGATCCGCGACGAACGCTCGGACATCTGCGCGAACGAATACGGATCGCCCGTGCCGGTCGCCGCGTCGACGATCCACAGCGCGGGCTGGTCGTTGCCGCGCGCCATCGGGTCGAAGTAGTCGAGCGCCCAGTTGAATGCGTCGAGCACCGGCCACTCGAACCCGCGGTACGCCGTGTCGTAGTCAGTGCGGTGGCGCAGCAGAAAGTCGCGTGCGTCCAGGAATGCCTGTACCGTCATCGTGTCCTCCAGTCTCCATGCCTCGCGGTCAACCGGCGCATGCGCTGCAGCCCATGCCCGGTTGCCTCTGTTGCGGCGCACGGTCACGTCGTTGCGTGCCGCGTTCGCCGCGCTGCCCTCGTGCCCTGCGTGATGTCGTCGCCGGGGTAACCGCCGCAGCTCAAAGCTGCCGCGCGATCACCATCCGCTGCACTTCGCTGGTGCCTTCGTAAATCTGCGTGATGCGTGCGTCGCGATAGTGACGCTCGACTTCGTAATCGACCAGGTAACCGTAGCCGCCGTGGATCTGGATCGCGTCCGAACACACGCGCTCGGCCATCTCCGATGCGAACAGCTTCGCCTGCGACGCTTCCGACAGGCACGGCAACCCGGCGGTGCGCAGCTTCGCCGCGTGATGCACGAGCAGGCGCGCGGCGTTGATCTGCACGGCCATGTCGGCGAGCTTCTGCTGGATCGCCTGGTGCTCGGCGATCGGCTTGCCGAACTGCACGCGCTCGCCCGCATAGCGGCGCGCCTTGTCGAATGCGGCGCGCGCGATGCCGAGCGCCTGCGCGGCGATGCCGATGCGCCCGCCCTCGAGGTTCGACAGCGCGATCTTCAGCCCTTCGCCGCGATTGCCGAGCAGGTTCTCTTCGGGAATCGCGCAGTTCTCGAACGTGATCGGGCACGTATCCGACGCGCGGATGCCCATCTTCTTCTCGGGCTTGCCGACGATGAAGCCCGGCGTGTCGGTCGGCACCAGGAACGCGGAAATGCCGCGCTTGCCGGCTTCCGGGTCGGTCATGGCAAAAACGATCGCCACGCCCGCGCGCTGGCCGTTGGTCACGAACTGCTTCGCGCCGTTCAACACCCATTTGCCGTCGCGCAGTTCCGCACGCGTGCGCAGGTTGTTCGCCTCGGAGCCGGCGTGCGGCTCGGTCAGGCAGAACGCGCCGATCACGCGGCCGGCCGCCATGTCGGCCAGCCAGCGATCCTTCTGCGCGGGCGTGCCGAAACCGAGGATCGGCCCGCAGCCGACCGAGTTGTGCACGCTCATCATCGTCGCGCACGCGGCGTCGCCGGCAGCGACCTCTTCCATCGCCAGCGCGTAGGCCACGTAGTCCGTATACGAGCCGCCCAGCTCCTGCGGCACGATCATCCCGAGCAGGCCGAGTTCGCCGAGCTGCGCGACGATCGCGTCGGGCAGGTGCGCATCGTGGTCCCACTGCGCCGCGTTCGGTGCCAGCATTTCGGTGGCAAACGCGCGCGCGGCGTCGCGGATCATCCGCTGGTCTTCGGTGTAAAGCTCGTCCATGGTGCTGCTGTCTCCCGCGGCCGCCGGGCGCGACCGTCCTTGCGTTTCGATGCAACAAGTGTAGGCAAGCAGGCGCGACTGTTCGATGCTCGCGTCGCTCATTTACACTGAGCGTTTTTGCCACACCGGCGGCACGGATGAAGCAGGAAGACAAGGGAACCGTCGCTATCAGTCTCGTCGCTTACAGCGTCGCGCTCGCGACCCGGCGCGGCGTCGCGGCCGAGCCGCTGCTCGCGCAGGCCGGCATCGCGCCCGCGCTGCTCGGGCAGCCGCGCGCACGGGTGTCCGCGCAGCAATACGGCGCGCTGTGGAACGCGATCGCGCGCACGCTCGACGACGAGTTTTTCGGGCAGGACCGCCACCCGATGCGCAGCGGCAGCTTCATCGCGATGAGCCAGGCGGCGCTGTCCGCGCGCGACGGCCTGCACGCGATGGCGCGCGCGGTGAATTTCATGCACTGCGTGCTCGACGATCTGCACGCGGAGCTCGACGCGAATCCGCAGCGCGTGCGGCTGCGCTTCGTGCACCGCAACAACGGCGCGACGCCCGCGATGTTCACGTATGCGACCTATTTCATCATCGTGTACGGGCTCACCTGCTGGCTGATCGGGCGGCGCATCCCGCTGCTGCATGCGAGCTTCCGCTGCGACACGCCGCCCGCCGACCACGAATACCCGTCGATGTTCTGTGACGACATGCGCTTCAACGAGCCCGATTCGTATGTCGATTTCGATCCCGAATTCGCAACGTTGCCGGTCGTGCAGAACGCGAAGACGCTGAAGACGTTCCTGCGCAACGCGCCGGCGAGCTTCATCGTCAAGTACCGCAACCCGAACGCGCTCGCGCAGCGCGTGCGCGCGGTGCTGCGCGGGATGCCGCCCGCCGCCTGGCCGGGTGCGGGCGGGATGGCCGCGCGGCTGCACGTGGCCGAGGCCACGCTGCGCCGCAAGCTGCACCAGGAAGGCCACGCGTACCAGTCGATCAAGGACACGCTGCGGCGCGATCTCGCGTTCGAGGCCCTGGCCGACCCCGCGCGCACGATCGCCGACGTCGCGGCGGCCACCGGTTTCGCGGAACCGAGCGCGTTCTACCGCGCGTTCCGCAAATGGAGCGGGCGCAGCCCGGCCGACTATCGCGACGAAGTGCTCGCGCGAGGCGGCGGCGCGAGCTGAAGCCGGCCGGCGCGGCCGGCGCTTCGCGCTTTATGCGGAAACCGCCTAATCTTTAAGCATCGGGCCCAGGCCCTTTCCGCCAGCCGGACGGCACGCGGCCGCGCGCCGCCCGGACGCCGCGATGCACTTTCATCGTCACGGGCCGTCGCCGGCGCCTGCCGCGCCCGGCGGCCACCCTCGTCACCCGCTGTCCGCGCGGGTCGCGCGCGCCGCGCTGTTCGCGGCGCTGCTCGTCGTGTGCGCCGCGGTCGCCGCGCCGCCGCCCGCCGAGGCCCCCGCCGCCGCCCGCCCCGTCGTCGTGATCCCGATCAACGGCGCGATCGGCCCGGCCAGCGCCGATTTCATCGTGCGCACGCTCGAGCGTGCGGCCCGCCAGCACGCGCCGCTCGCGATTTTGCAGCTCGACACGCCCGGCGGCCTCGACACGTCGATGCGGCAGATCATCAAGGCCATCCTCGGCTCGCCGGTGCCGGTCGCCGCGTTCGTCGCACCGGGCGGCGCGCGGGCCGCGAGCGCGGGCACCTACATCGTCTATGCGAGCCACTTCGCGGCGATGGCGCCCGGCACCAATCTCGGCGCGGCGTCGCCCGTGCAGTTCGGCATCGGCGGCGCCGCGCCGCCGGGCGGGAATCCTGCGACACCGCGGATGCCGGCCGGCACCTCGGGGGCGTCGGGCGCGTCGGGGGCGTCGGGGGCGTCGGGGGCGTCGGATGCGGCCGCTTCGCCAGCCGCGCTGCCGACCGATACCCAATCGACCGAGATCCGCAAGGCGATGCAGGACGCCTCCGCGTATATCCGCGGCCTCGCGCAACTGCGCGGGCGCAATGCCGAATGGGCCGAGCGCGCGGTGCGCGAGGCCGTGAGCCTGTCGGCGAGCGAGGCGCGCGCGCAGCATGTGGTCGACCTGATCGCACAGGATCCCGTCGATCTCTCCCGCCAGCTCGACGGCCACACCGCGGCGACCACCGCCGGCACGGTGCGGCTCGCGACCGCGCATGCGCCGCTCGTCGTGGTCGAGCCCGACTGGCGCAGCCGCTTCCTGGCGATCATCGCCGACCCGAACGTCGCGCTGATCCTGCTGACGATCGGCATCTACGGCCTGTTCTTCGAGTTCGCGAACCCCGGCTTCGTGCTGCCGGGCGTCGCCGGCACGATCTGCCTGCTGGTCGGGCTGTTCGCGATGCAGTTGCTGCCGATCAGCTATGCGGGCCTCGGCCTCGTGCTGCTCGGTCTCGGCTGCCTGGTCGCCGAGGCGTTCCTGCCGACCTTCGGCGTGCTCGGGTTCGGCGGGATCGTATCGTTCACGATCGGCGCGCTGATGCTGATCGACACCGACGTGCCCGGCTACGGGATTCCGTGGCCCGTGATCGCGAGCCTCGCGCTCGGCGGCGGGCTGCTCGTCGCGGGCGTATCGAGCGTCGCGCTGCGCGCGCGCCGCCGCCCGGTCGTGACGGGCGCCGAGGCGATGGTCGGCAGCATCGGCGAGGTGCTCGACGACGGCCTGCAGGCCGACCAGCCGCACGGTGCGGCCGGCACTGCGCCGTCCGCTGCCGGCTGGGCGCGCGTGCGCGGCGAGCGCTGGCGCGTGGCCAGCAGTGCGCCGCTTGCCGCGGGCTGCCGCGTGCGCGTCACCGGCCGCCACGGGCTGCTGCTCACGGTCGCCCCGCTCTACGACGTGCCGGGGCAGCAACCCCATCGAGAACAACACCAGGGAGAACCTTCATGATCGGTTTCACGTTCGGCTTCAGCAGCCTCCTGATCGTCTTCGTCGTGGTGCTCATCGCGTCGTCGATCCGCATCTTCCGCGAGTACGAGCGCGGCGTGGTGTTCATGCTCGGCCGGTTCTGGAAGGTGAAGGGCCCGGGGCTCGTGCTGATCATCCCGATCGTCCAGCAGGTCGTGCGGATCGACCTGCGCACCGTCGTGTTCGACGTGCCCGCGCAGGACGTGATCACGCGCGACAACGTGTCGGTGAAGGTCAATGCGGTCGTGTATTTCCGCGTGGTCGATCCGGAGAAGGCCGTGATCCAGGTGGCGCGCTTCTTCGAGGCGACGAGCCAGCTCGCGCAGACGACGCTGCGCGCGGTGCTCGGCAAGCACGAACTCGACGCGCTGCTTGCCGAGCGCGAGCAATTGAACGCCGACATCCAGAAGACGCTCGACGCGCAGACCGATGCATGGGGGATCAAGGTGTCGACGGTCGAGATCAAGCACGTGGACCTGAACGAGACGATGATCCGCGCGATCGCGCGGCAGGCCGAGGCCGAGCGCGAGCGGCGCGCGAAGGTGATTCATGCGGAAGGTGAATTGCAGGCGTCGGAGAAGCTGCTGCAGGCCGCGCAACGGCTCGCGCTGCAGCCGCAGGCGATGCAGCTGCGCTACCTGCAGACGCTGACGACGATCGCGGCGGACAAGAACTCGACGATCGTGTTTCCGCTGCCGGTCGATCTGCTGGGGGCGTTGCTGGAGCGGTTGGGGGGGAAGCGGGAGGGTTGAGGCAGACATTCGGATACGCCAGGACCCGCTGGGCGAGGGACGACAGGCGTCGACAGCGACCGGCGCAACCTCATCTGCCAAATGGTATGGAAGATGGCAGCTCCCGCTCCGATGGCGTATACAACGAGATCCGCATGCATGGCAGTACGGATCAACGATGGGCAAGACTCGGACAAGGAAGACGGTATCGGCGACGCCAACCAGGGCCTATGCCAAGGTGGCCCTCAGTGCCGAGGAAACACTGCATCGACTGTGGCAGCGCGGCCTGCGCATCGACGATCGTCCCGCGAATTTGCGAATGCTTCGGTCGATCGGCCATTTCCGGCTGCTGGTCTACATGCGCCGGTTTCAGAACCCCGCCACCAAGCGGTTCTGGCCTCGAACCCGTTTCTCCGACGTCGTTGAACTCTACGCCTTCGATCGACGTCTGCGCTCGGTCACGATGGACGCGATCGAGCGCATCGAGGTTGCGTTGCGCGCTGCACTGAGCAATCCCCTCGCAATCGACTACGGCAGCCACTGGTATGTCGAGCGGGACCGTTTCGCCGACCTGCGCCACTACGCGCGCATTCTGGACCAGATCGCCCGGGAATGCGAAACGCGGAAAGGCTCGGCACTGACTCACTACTATCGAACCTACGCCAGTCCCGACCTGCCGCCGATCTGGCTGGTCTGTGAGCGGTTGAGCCTGGGCGCGTTGTCCCGGATCTTCAGCGCGCTCTCGACTCACGACCGGAAGGTCGCCGGGCGCCACGTGTGGCCGGACATCCCGGATACGGTGCTCACCAGCTGGCTGCAATCGCTCACCGACTTGCGCAATGCGTGCGCTCACCACGCTCGGCTTTGGGGAATGAAGCTGACGGTATCGCCCCCCGCCAAGCCAGCCGGGCGAAGTCTTGTCCGATATGCCCCGGAAATGACCCGCCCCGAGACGTTCTACGCCCGCGCGACGATGATGAAGGCCCTGCTCGACCCGCTCGGTCATGGCGGCGAATGGCGCGAAGCCTTGCGAGCAACGTTGACGGGGTGTGCGCACGTGGATCCGGCGACACATCTCGGCGTCACGACCGATTGGGATTCGACGCCGGCGTGGCAGTGAGTTCCGGGCGGATGCAACGCGCTGCACCGTTTTCGGCGCGAGACCTTTTGACATCCCGTCGATACTTCGCTAGCATCGTCGATGAAAACGCTGGGGACGCCTCTCGACGATGCGCAACACTTCAGACGGCAAAAGGACGCGCAAGCGTCCTTTTTTATTTCCAGGCCTGCTTCCAGTTCCAACCCGTTCCCGGATTCAGCGACCCGCCCCCCGCGGTCGACCGTGCACGCACGCCGCGCCGATCCCTGCCTCTCGCCCGGAAGGCGAACTGCTGTTCCCGCTGCCGGTCGATCTGCTGGGGGCGTTGCTGGAGCGGTTGGGCTCGCCGCGCGAGCGCTGAGACGCTCGTTTCCGGCCCGCGCGGCGCGGCTGTCGATTCCGCTGGACCGCTGGGCGCAACACCCCAGCGTCCAGCGCCCGGCGCACGTCAAGCCAGCAGCTTGCGCTCGGTCTTGCCGTACTTGATCGACTTCTCGTCCGGAATCATCAGGCCCGTGTGCTCGTCGCGGCCCTGCAGCAGGAAGCGCGCGTCCGACTTGCCGATCTGTTCGGCCGCGAGTTTGCTGTCCGCGCCGATCTCGCCCTTCTTCATCCGGTTGACGATCACGCCGGCCGCGGTGTCCTTGAAGTCGCGCAGCATCCACGCGTCGCCGTCGCTGTCGCCGAACACCAGCAGCGGACCATAACCCTTCTTCGACGCAAGGACGTTGCGGATGCCCACCGTCTTGCCGGGCCCCCAGTTGAAATGCCAGCCGGCGGGATACGTGCTCGTGTACTTGCCGTCCCGCATGTCGAGACGCAAGCCGATCACGTTCCCGGGCGGCACGCCGTAGCCATAGTTCGGATTGCCGGCGAACACACGCACGACATCGTCGAGCGATGCCGTGCTGACGTACACGTCGATGCCGTTGGCGCGCAGCGTATGCATCACCGCGCGGATTTCCTCGTGAATGCGAATGCCGTGGAAATGCGTGTCGGCCACCACGCCGGCCTTGCCCGGCAGCGTCTTCGGGCTTTCGTAACGGACCTTGCGCAACGCATCGCCGATGCCGTAGTTGTTCGACGCTTCCGCCATCGCCTGCAGCTCGGCGGTCGTCATGTTCTTGTAGAAATAGATGATCCACTTGTAGCCGATCTCGAGCGGATGCGTGTCGCAGATCGCGTCGTACATGAAGTACAGCTTCGCGCGGAAATCCTTGAACTGATCGGTCTCGCGAATCTCGTCGAGGCTCTTGTCGCCGCCGAATCCCTGGTAGTTCGCGTAGAGCCAGCGATAGTCGGATTCGACGTCGGCCGCGAGGTCTTCCATCGTCACCGGCTTGCCGTCCACCGTCGCGTAGTCCTTCATGAAGGCGCCCTTCGGCACGTCCTTCCACATCACGTCGACGAATTCGGCTGGCGTCAGTTTGTACTGCAGATGGTTGATCTGGTACATCAGCAGCGCCTCTTCGCAGTCGTTCATGATGCACGTGTTGTCCCAGTCGAACACCGCGTACGGGCGGCGCTTGTCGTCGTAGTGCGCGCTCGCGACGCCATGCTGGTCGAGCACCGCCTGCAGGCGCGCGGCGTTGAACGGCGACCAGCGGCCCGGGTCCAGCGCATCCGGCACGGCTGCGCTCTTCGCGCCGGCCGTGCCGGCCTTGAGCATCAGCGATGTCGCGGCGGTCGCCGCGGCAAGGGTATTCATGAACTGGCGGCGTTGCATGGTCTCTCTCCCTGGAAATGTCGAATCGGTTTCAGTCGCTATCCCGCGCGGCTCACCGCGCACCAGCCGCTGATCGGCGCGGCGAAGCCGGGACGGCTCCGAACCGGGGGCGAATGATGTGACGAAATTATTTCGGCAATTTGACAGCGTCACGTCGCGACACGACGGAGAGTTGATCCGGCGCGACATGTCGCGCGCAAGGCGGCCGCGCACGCGGCCATCCGGGCCGGCGCCGGAAGACGGCGCGTGACGATCCCGGTCAGTGTCCCGACCCGGACGGCTGCGCAGGGGGCCGTCCGGCCCAACTTCCGGAAATCTAGAGTTTCCACTCCACTTCGGCCCTTCATTAGGACAAATCCTCACCCTCGGAGGCTGGCGCGCGCCCCGGAACCGTCTATGATCATTACATCGATCAATGACACATTAAATGCTGACTGAATAACCCGCGACGGTGACGCCGGCGGGCGCATTCCGGATCAGCGCCCCCACCGGAGACAGATCATGGCCGACCACCCCCCGCTGCCGGAAGTCCACCTCGACGAGCTGCCGCAATTCCGCGCGGTTCAGCAGCTGGCATACCGCTGCGTCGAAACCGTCGGCGCGATGCTCTACCCCGGCATCACCGAAAAGGAAGCGGCGCGCCTGCTGACCGAATGGCTGCAGGACAACGGCGTGCACGACTGGCTGCACAAGCCGTTCGCGTGGTTCGGCGACCGCACCGCGTTCGAGGGCTTCTCGGGCCTCAAGCACATGGGCGGCTTCAATCTCGCGTTCTTCCCGAGCAACCGGCAGCTCGAGACCGACATGCCGGTGATCCTCGACGTCGCGCCGGTGCTCGACGGCATCGTGGCCGACGTCGGCTACGCGCACTGTCTCGGCCGCAACCCGATCCTCGAACAGCTGCAGGACGACCTGATCGACCACCGCGACATGATCGTGCGGCTCGTGAAGGCGCGCCGCTCAATGGCCGAGGTCGCACAGGAAGTCGACGCGCTGTGCCGCCGCCAGGGCGTCGAGCCGCGCCACAAGGCCTATCCGTTCAAGGTGCTCGCGCATCGCGTCGCGAAGATCCACAAGCTGTCGAAGCCGCGCTTCGTCGCACGCTTCGGGCTGAACGCGACGCGCAACCTGCTGCTCGACCAGGGCCGCGCGGCGAAACAGCAGGGTTGGTCGCCGCTGTGGTCGATCGACCGCCGCTCCGAGCATGCGCCGGTGCCGGGCCTGTGGGCCGTCGAGCCGCACCTCGGCTTCGCCGGCGTCGGCGCGAAATTCGAAGAGCTGCTCGTCATCACCGAAGACGACGCGTACTGGCTCGATGAAGACCTGCCGCACGTGCGCCGCTGGCAGCGCCGCCAGGCCGAGCGGATGCAGGCCGTCGCGACCGTGCCGGCCGCTGCCTGACCCGAACGCGCCCTTCCTCACGACTCCCTGAACGACGGACTCACGATGCAGCCTCTTTCCGACGAAGCGCCGCTGGCCCTGTTCGAATCGGTTCATAGCGAAACGGCGGTCGCCTCCGGCGACCTGACGCTCGCGGTCAAGACCTGGGGCGACCCGGCCCGCTCGCCGGTCGTGCTCGTGCACGGCTATCCCGACGACAGCAGCGTCTGGCAGCACGTCGCGCCGCTGCTCGCGCGCAAGCACTACGTGATCGCGTACGACGTGCGCGGCGCGGGGCTGTCCGGCGTGCCGAAGCGCACGGCCGACTACCACCTCGCGAAGCTGACCGACGACTTCGTCGCGGTGATCGACACGCTCTGCCCCGGCCGCGCGGTGCATCTGGTCGCGCACGACTGGGGCTCGATCCAGGGTTGGGAATTCGTCACCGATCCGCGCCTCGCCGGCCGCATCGCGTCGTACACGTCGTGCTCGGGGCCGTGCCTCGACCACGTCGGCTTCTGGCTGCGCGAACGCGTGCTGCGCCCGACACCCGCGTCGCTCGACAAGCTCGGCGGCCAGCTCGTGCGGTCGTGGTACGTGTACCTGTTCCACCTGCCGTTCATCCCCGAGCTCGGCTGGCGGCTGTGGCTCGGCCGCGCATGGCCGCGCCTGCTGCGCCGGCTCGAGAAAACACCCGCCAGGCCGCGCCCGACGCAGGCCGACGACGGCGCGCGCGGCGTACGCCTCTACCGTGCGAACTTCATCCGCTGCCTGTTCGCGCCGCGCGAACGCTACGCGCATGCGCCGGTGCAGACGATCGTGCCGCTCGGCGACAAATACGTGAGCCCGGCGCTGTCCGAGAATCTGTCGCGCTGGGTGCCGCAGTACTACCGTCGTGAAGTCGCGGCCGGCCACTGGCTGCCGCTTGCCGATCCGACGCGCTTCGCGGAACTCGCCGGGCAACTGATCGACGCCGTCGAATCGGGCAACGAACCGCCCGCGCTCGCGAACGCGCGCCGCCGCGCCACGAGCGGCCGCTTCAGCGGCAAGGTCGCGGTGGTGACCGGCGCGGGCAGCGGCATCGGCCGCTGCGCGGCGCTCGCATTCGCCCGCGAAGGCGCGACGGTCGTCGCGTGCGACATCGATCTCGCGAGCGCCGAACGCACCGCGCTGCTGATCGGGCTCACCGGTGCGCACGCGCACGCGAAGCGCGTCGACGTCGGGTCCGCCGATGAAATGGAAGCGCTGGCGACGTGGGTCGGCAGCGAACTCGGCGGCGCGGACGTCGTGATCAACAACGCGGGCATCGGCATGGCCGGCGGCATCCTCGACACGAGCACGCGGCACTGGGAGCGCATCCTGCACGTGAACCTGTGGGGCGTGATCCACGGCTCGCGGCTGTTCGCGCAGCAGATGGCCGCGCGCGGCACCGGCGGGCACATCGTCAACACCGCGTCGGCCGCCGCGTTCGGGCCGTCGCGCGACCTGCCCGCGTATGCGACGACGAAGGCCGCCGTGCTGATGCTCAGCGAATGCATGCGCGCGGAACTCGCGGAACAAGGCATCGGCGTGACGGCCGTGTGCCCCGGTTTCGCGGAAACGGGAATCATGGCGTCGACGCAATACGCGGGCGCCAATGCGCAGGACGAAGCGCGGCTGCGCAAGCGCGCGACGAAGCTGTACCAGATGCGCGGCCTGAAACCCGAAACCGTCGCGCAGGCGATGGTCGACGGCGTGCTGCGCAACCGCCCCGTCGTCGCGGTCGGCGGCGAGGCGCACGCGATGCGCTTCGTCGGCCGCTTCATGCCGTGGCTCGGCCGGATGATCGCCCGCGTCAGCATGGCATCGCATTGACGGCGCATCGCGCCGCACAGGGAGACATAGATGACCGATACCGTCGACTATCACAAGATCAAGGCCCGGCACGTGAAGTTCGACTTCAGCGACACGCCGATTACCTGGGTGCCGAACGACCCGGGCAGCACGCACATCATCAACACGCTGAACCTGCTGTTCCCGGAAGGCGAGCTGTGGTTCTGCCGCGTGTACAACAAGGCGTTGCCGCTGATCACCGATGCGCGCCTGCGCGACGAGGCCGAAGGTTTCCTGCGGCAGGAAGCCGTGCATTCGCGTTCGCATGGCGGCGTGCTCAAGCACTACTACGACCGGCACGGGATCGACACGAAGCCGTTCACGCAGAAGCTCAATCGTCTCTTCACGCGCGTGCTCGGCGAACAGCCGCTCGGGCTGAAGATCGGCCGCACGCGGTTCTGGCTGCGCCAGCAGCTCGCGGTGATCGCGTCGCTCGAGCATTTCTTCGGCTATCTCGGCAACTGGGTGCTCAACGCGCACGGGCTCGACGAAGGCAAGGCCGACCCGACGATGGTCGACCTGCTGCGCTGGCACGGTGCGGAGGAAGTCGAGCACCGCACCGTCGCGTTCGACATCTACCGGCACCTGGGCGGCACCTATCCGGAGCGCTGCGTGCACATGGCGTTCGTGATCCTGCTGCTGCTCTACTACATCACGACGGGTGCGAAGTTCATGTACCGGCGCGACCCGGCCGCCGGCCGCTACCCGGGTTTCGTGCTCGCGTGGTGGCAAGGCTCGCGGCGCGGGCACCTGCCGTCGTTCTGGAAGGTGATCGGCGCGGCGCTGCGCTATTTCAAGCCGGGCTATACGCCGCACCACGAAGGCTCGACCGAACAGGCGCTCGCCTACCTCGCCCGCTCGCCGGCCGCACAGGCGGCCGCGCACGGCGGCAACTGGGGCACGGCGAAGGGCGCCTGAGCGGGTTTCCTGCCGGTTCGGCGGGCGGCGCCCGCCGAAATGCGTACAATCGCGGCTTCATTTCCCGGAGGTGCCGCGATGGCCATGAAGAAAACCGATCTCGAAAAGAACAAGGCGCTCAAGCTGACGCACGCGCTGAAGCAATCCAGCTCCGCGCGTTTCGGCAAGGGTGCCGACGACGCAGCCAAGCTCGACCGCCGCGCGCAGCGCAAGCTCGACCAGGAACAGGGCCTCGTGCCGTTCGCCTGCAAGCTCAACGCCGAACTCGTCGAACAGCTGAAGGCGCGCGCGGCCACGCACCCGGAAGGGATGACGGGCCTGCTGTCGGAACTGCTCGTGAACGGGCTCGCGCAACGCGACGCGTGACCGCCACGTATCTCGAAATTTCCGTTGACATTGCTGCGCTGCCACGACACACTCGTTCGCATGCCTATGCTCAAGCCCGCCGCCATCGCGCATAAAAACCGAGTGAACGCCCATACGTGGCGATCACCGGAGGCGCTTGTGCGTTAGCATCGAGATTCAGTTGCGCATGTCACAAGGCCTCGCCGGAAACGGATGAGGCCTTTTTGTTTTGGTGCGCGTCATCCCGCCCGGCTCAACGGATGGAGATGACGATGGACCAAGCAAGCCGGCTGGTTGTCTGCCCCGATCGGTGCCGCACCGATGCGATCGCATTGCCGCGGGTCGTGATGCAGTTCACGGTCGCGCCGCGCAAGACGCTGACATGGCGCGCGAAAGACGACGCCGAGATCCGCGTGCACGACGCGACGCTGTGGGTCACGCGGCTCGGCAGCATCGACGATTACTGGATACGAACCGGCGACGTGCTGCGCGTGCGGCGCGGCGATCGCATCTGGATGAGCACCGACGACGACCGTCCGGCCGAAGCATCGATCACGACCGCATACGCGATGACACGTAGCGCGTGGCTGGCGCATGCGCTCGCGCGAATGCGCAGCTTGCTGCGCGAGCGATGTCGAAGTCGACGCCGAAGTCGTACATGACGAAAGCGCCGCTACGCACGCGCCACGGGTACGCAGCGGCGTCACGCGATGCCTGGCACGCACGTCGATGCATCGCGCTCGCCTATCCCGGAAATTATCGTTGACAACGCCGTTCCACGCAGACAAACTCGTTCGCATGCCTACGTACATGCCCATCGCCGCCGTGATTCATCGATCGATGAACATTCGAAAGAATGGTTCACGGGAGGCGCGTGTGCGTTAGCAGTCGAGCAGTACCGCATGTCACACAAGGCCTCACCGGAAACGGATGAGGCCTTTTTGTTCTGGTGCGCGTCATCCGTCCGGCTCACTGAATGGAGAAGACGATGGACCAGGCAAGCCCGCTGTTTGACCGTCCCGATCGGTGCCGCGCCGGCACGATCGCGTTACCGACTGTCGTGATCCGTTTCCCGGTCGCGCCGCGCAAGACGCTGACGTGGCGTGCGCCGCGGGACGCGGAGCTCCGCGCGCATGGCGCGGCGCTGTGGGTCACGCGCCCGCCGTGCGTCGACGACTACTGGGTGCAGCCCGGCGACGTGCTGCGCATCGCACGTGGCGAGCGCATCTGGCTCGGCACCGATGCCGACCGGTCGGCCGAAGCAACGCTCACGACTGCATACGTGCGGCGCGGCGAGCGCTTCAGGCGCATGCTCGCGCACGTGCAACGTTTGCTCTTCGGGGCAGGGAGAACGAGCGGATGAGTGACGCGCCGTCAGACACGCGAGACGCGGAACGGCCGCGACCGGAAACGGACGCACCTGCGGCGTAACGCGCCGCAGGTGCGCATCGAATGACGCGGCACGCCGGTGCGTGCCGCGAGCGATCGCGCGCCGTGCGCAGCGACGGGATGCAGCAGGTGCATCAGGTGCTGGCGGCGAGACGCGGGCCCGTGCTCCGGGGAGTGGACTCGAGGTCGGGACGTTGCGCTGCCTGCGAGGTCACCCACGGATCGATGCCCTGCTTCTGCACCTCTTCCAGGAATGACACACGTGTGCGCCAGTAATCCGCTTGTAATTTCGCGTCGATGACGCGCTGTTCGGCAGCGAACAGTTCCATGCGCGCCGTCACGAGCATCGACGCAGCGGTTTTTTCCGGCGTGGGGGCGTGTCGCATCGCCCAACGGCTGATCCAGTTCAACATGCTGACCTCCGTGATTACGGACGAACCCGCATCGGGCAATCGCAACCGGCCGCGCCTGCCCGAACGCGCAACGGCCTTGACCACACTTCACCGCCTGGCCTGCACGGACTGCGACTCCCCCGCGTCGGCAATTTCCGGCCGGCGTGTGCATGCGCGGTGTATCTATCCTAGAAAGACTTGCCGGTTTATGCGATGGGGTCTTGCAATCTTTTACACAGAAACCACAGTCGCCCCCGCATCACGAAATGACAGTTGCGGGCGGGACGGCTTCGGCGCACGATAGCCCGATATCTGCACCCGCCTGGACTGACGAATGGCCGCTGCGCGCCGCTGCCGAACATCCGCACCGGCCGCGCACGGGCGTTCGCGCGCACGCGCTGCCTGCCCCGCGTTCGTGCAGCATGCGGGCGCTCCGTTTCGGTCGGATGTCATCATCCCGCACCCAAGCCGGCTGATACGCCGCGCGTGCCGTCCTGCACGCCGTTGCGCATGCATCGGTCGGCGTCATTCGCGCATCTCCTCCCGTTTCAGCCATTTCTTCCGGCCCGTTCCGCCCGAACCGGTAAAATGCGCGCCTTCATCGCGCGGCCGGGCTGCCAGACCGTTCGCGCGCAGGCAGCCGATCGATCTTTCGATCGTGCCCTCCAACTATATCGTCCGAGCTATCCGCGCTATTACAATCCGCCGATAGCCGGGCAATAGTGGCTGGTTACAGTACGCCGGCCGCGCTGCCTTTACAACAATTCGGCACAACAAGCAACACGACAACCGACCGGAGAAACGCCTTCATGGAATCCATCAAGCGGTATTTCGGCTTCGCTGAAGCCGGCACCGACTTCCGCACCGAAATACTCGCGGGCGTCACCACGTTCCTGACGATGGCCTACATCATCTTCGTCAACCCCGCGATCCTCGGCGACGCCGGCATGCCGAAGGAATCCGTATTCGTCGCGACCTGCCTCGTCGCGGCGCTGGCGTCGCTCATCATGGGGCTGTACGCGAACTACCCGATCGCGTGCGCGCCCGGCATGGGCCTGAACGCGTATTTCGCGTACACGGTCGTGAAGGGAATGGGCTTCACGTGGCAGGCCGCGCTCGGCGCGGTGTTCGTCTCCGGCTGCCTGTTCCTGCTCGTCACGCTGTTCCGCGTACGCGAGGCGATCGTCAACGGCATTCCGAAATCGCTGCGGATCTCGATCACCGCGGGCATCGGCCTGTTCCTCGGCATCATCTCGCTCAAAACGTCGGGCGTGATCGTCGGCAACCCGGCCACGCTCGTCACGCTGGGCGACCTGCACAAGCACGACACGATCCTCGCGATCGTCGGCTTCTTCACGATCGTCACGCTCGACCACCTGCGCGTGCGCGGCGCGATCCTGATCGGCATCATCGGCGTCACGGTCCTGTCGTTCTTCTTCGGCGACAACCAGTTCCACGGCGTGTTCTCCGCGCCGCCGTCGATCGACGCAACGCTGTTCAAGCTCGACATCGGCGCCGCGCTGTCGACCGGCATCATCAACGTGATCCTGGTGTTCTTCCTCGTCGAGCTGTTCGACGCGACGGGCACGCTGATGGGCGTCGCGAACCGCGCGGGCCTGCTCGTCGAAGGCAAGATGAACCGCCTGAACAAGGCGCTGCTGGCCGACAGCACGGCGATCGTCGCGGGCTCGGTGCTCGGCACGTCGTCGACCACCGCGTATATCGAAAGCGCGTCGGGCGTGCAGGCCGGCGGCCGCACGGGCGTGACGGCCATCACCGTCGCGGTGCTGTTCCTCGCGTGCCTGTTCATCGCACCGCTCGCCGGCGTCGTGCCGGCGTACGCGACGGCGCCGGCGCTGCTGTACGTGTCGTGCCTGATGCTGCGCGAGATGGTCGAGGTGCCGTGGGACGATGCGACGGAAGCCGTGCCGGCCGCGCTGACCGCACTGCTGATGCCGTTCACGTACTCGATCGCGAACGGCGTGGCATTCGGCTTCATCGCGTACGGCGGCCTCAAGCTGCTGACGGGCCAGGCCCGCTCGGTCAAGCCGATCGTGTGGCTCATCGCAGCCGTGTTCCTGTTCCGCTTCTTCTATCTCGGCAGCGAATGACGGCGGCGCTTCGGCGCGCGGCATGATGCACGATGAAAAAACGCCACCTTCGGGTGGCGTTTCCGTTTTCGCATGATTCTTCTGCGATCCTGAAGAATCGACACACACGGCCAGTCCGACGCTCGGGCAATCCGGTGCGGCCCGCATACGAAAATGCCGCCCGGCTCCGCCGAACGGCATTGCGTGAAAGGCAGCGTCTTCGCGTGCGCAGCGCTCAGCGACGCGCGCCGCAAGACGAACGTCGTGTCATCCGCGCCAGTTGGCCTCGTAGAAGCGGACGTAGCCGCTGCGCAGCGTCACGCACTGCGCGCGTGTCTCCGACAGCAGGCGCCGTGCAGCCGCCTCGATACGGTCGCGATGCTGGTCGAATGCGCCGACCATGTCCTCGAAGCGCGGCGACGCCGCGCCGAAGTGATCTTCCAGCGCCTCGGCGGTGATCTGACATTGGACGCGCTCGCCATTGACCAACGCCGTGAACGCAAGCATCAGGTCGCGCCCCGAATACTCGGGCTTCTCGTTCGTGAAATGGATCTGCATGGGAGCCGCCTCGACCGGTAGAAAACGAATGACCGCGTCCATCGTCCGCTACCGGCCGGACGAAACGTACGCGGGCTCGCCGGCGGAGGCACCGCCCGCGGAGATAGGCGCGAACGATGCATGCCGGTTGCTTTCCACTTTAGACGGTTTCGCGCAAGAGACAAATTTTCCGGTGTGCGTCGTTCCGACGCGCATTTCATCAGATCAGCGCGGCATCCGGCACCGTTTCGGAAACCGGCGTCAGTGAGGATCGTTCGGCCACACGTTGAGCGCGATGGCCGCCGTCGTGGCGCCCACCGCGATCGCGGCCGCCCCGTATCGCACCGCATCGGTCAGATCGAACAGCAGCCCGTGGATCGCCACGGCGATGCCGCCCAGCATGATGAAGGTGGCGATGGCCGCCAGCACGACTCTCAGTTCCGTCCGAACCATGATGCGTCTCCCGAACGGATGCATGTCGCGTCGCATGCATGTTGCATTGCGGAACACGGCGCGTGCGTGCTCCATTTCCATCATTGCAGGCGGGCATTTAAAAGCAAGGGGATTTTGTTCGCGGTCGCGCTTCGTACGCGGCGCTTGTATGATGATGCGTACCCGGATGGTTGCCGTTCGCACACCGATGGTGCGCCGCACGCGGAGGCGGGAATCCGTAGAAGATTTCAGTGCGCATGCGTGTACCGGATCGGCCGATTTCGAGGCGCATGGGGCCTGAGTGAGTGTCGAAATGCTCACCGGGCTCGACCGCGGAGCATGGGACCAGAGCAAGCGCTGAAGCGCTAACTCAGGTCGACCGCGAAGCATGGGACAGCAGTAAGCGCTAAAGCGCTAACTGCTGTCGACAGGAGACAAGTCATGCCGCAACCCTTCGTGCTGCCCGCCACCGCGGGTCGCACCGACCTGCTCGCGCAGGCGCATGCGCGTTCGACCGCGGTCGGCCTGCGCGCGCACGAACGCCCGGATTTCTCGCCGCTGTCGCGCCTCGCGCTGCGTGAACTGCTCGACACGAATCACGCACTGTTCTCGCACGCGCGCCCGGTGATGGAGAACCTCCACGCGCAGATCGCCGACACGCAAAGCCTCGTGCTGCTGACCGACGCCGACGGCGTGATCCTGCACAGCATCGGCGACGCGGACTTCATCGAGAAAGCCAACCGCGTCGCACTGTGTACGGGCGTGTCGTGGGCGGAAGGCGCGCGCGGCACCAACGCGATCGGCACCGCGCTCGCATCGGGCCAGGCCGTCGCCGTGCATGGGTCCGAACACTTCCTGCGCGCCAACCACATCCTCACCTGCTCGTGCGCGCCGATCTTCGACCCGTTCGGCCGCACGCTCGGCACGCTCGACGTCAGCGGCGACCCGCGCGGCTCGAGCCCGCATACGCTCGCGCTCGTGCGGATGTCCGCGCAACTGATCGAGAACCACCTGTTCGCGAACCAGTGCGCGGAAGCGTTGCGGCTGCGCTTTCATGCACACGAGGAATGCGTCGATTCGCTGTTCGCCGGGCTCGTCGCCTTCGGCCCCGACGGTGGGCTGATCGCCGCGAACCGCAGCGCACAATTCCAGCTCGGCGCATCGTTCGACGCACTGCAGCATCAGGCCAGCGACGCGCTGTTCGGCATGCGCTTCGGCCAGCTCGCGCAGCAGGCAGCGCGCGCGCCGGGCGTGATGTTCCGCCTCACGCTGTCGACCGGCGTCCGCGTGCTGGCGCGCTGCGAATTCGCGGAAGCGCACAAGACCACCGTCGCCGTCACGCCGCCCGCGCCCGCCGCACGGGCGCGCACACCCGACCCCGACACGATCACGTTCGCGACGCTCGACACCGGCGACGCACGCATGGCCGCCGTGCTCGAACGCGTCGCGAGGATCCGCGGGCGCGACCTGCCGCTGCTGATCCTCGGCCAGACCGGCACCGGCAAGGAATGGCTCGCCCGTGCGCTGCACCACGCATCGCCGCGCGCGGACGGCCCGTTCGTCGCGGTCAACTGCGCGGCGCTGCCCGATTCGCTGATCGAGGCCGAGCTGTTCGGTTACGAAGACGGCGCATTCACCGGCGCACGCAAGCGCGGCAGCCCCGGCAAGATCGTGCAGGCCGACGGCGGCACGCTGTTTCTCGACGAAATCGGCGACATGCCGCTCGCGCAGCAGGTCAGGCTGATGCGCGTGCTGCAGGAACGCGCGGTGATGCCGCTCGGCGGCGCGCGCGCGGTGCCGGTCGACGTGCGCGTGGTCTGCGCGACGCACCGCGACCTGCGCGCGATGATCGCGGAAGGCACGTTCCGCGAAGACCTGTTCTACCGGATCAACGGGCTCGCGGTCACGCTGCCGGCGCTTGCCGCACGCACCGACCTGCCCGCGCTCGTCGAGCGGATTCTCGCGCGGCTCGCGCGCAGCGAACCGATGCCGCGCCGCATCGCGGCCGACGTGCTCGACGCGTTCACGCGCCACCGCTGGCCCGGCAACCTGCGCCAGATGACCAACGTGCTGCGTACGGCCGGCATGCTCGCCGAAGACGAAGCGGAAATCACGCTCGCCCATTTGCCCGACGATTTCTGGCTCGATTGCGACGACGCACCGGCAGCGCCCGCCACCGCAGCGCCGGCCGCGTCGGCCGGCACGCGCGAAGGCACGACGCTGCAAAGCCACCAGGCCGCGGTGATCGACGCCGTGCTCGCGCGACATGGCGGCAACGTATCGGCGGCCGCGCGCGAGCTCGGTCTCGCCCGCAATACCGTGTACCGGCACCTGCGCCGGCATTGACGCCAGCGGCCGGCCGACGCCGGCCGCCGGCACGTTCGGGTATGCTTGGCGCGTTGCCGCCGAACCGCCGCCCGCCCTGCCTCCGCCATGACCGACCCGGAACACCTGCCCCTCGTGCGCATCGAGCCGCTCGGCGCGACCTTCGATGCGCCCGATTCACTAACGCTGCTCGAAGCCGCCGCGTTCGCGCACGTGTCGCTGCCGCGTTCGTGCCGCAACGGCACGTGCCGAAGCTGCCTTTGCCGGATCGTCAGCGGCAGCGTACGCTACACGATCGAATGGCCGGGGCTGAGCCGCGAGGAAAAGGCCGACGGCTATACGCTGCCGTGCGTGGCCGTCGCGACGTCGGACCTCGTGCTCGACGTGCCCGACGCGGTCATGCTCGACTAGCCGAGGCGCGCTCGCGCGTGCCGTCCTGCAACGGTTGATCCTGAGTGGAGAACGTCATGACCCAGCAAACCGATCGCATCGAAAAACAGGCCCAGCTCAACGCATCGCCCGACCGCGTGTGGGAAGCCGTCAGCAATTCCGGCGAATTCGGCCAGTGGTTCGGCGTCACGTTCGACGGCCCGTTCGCGGCCGGCCAGCCGCTGTTCGGCCGCATCACGCCGACCCGCGTCGACGACGACGTCGCCAAGGCGCAAGAGCCCTACGCGGGCACTGTGTTCGAAATCGTCGTCGACCGCGTCGAGCCGAAACAACTGTTCTCGTTTCGCTGGCATCCGTTCGCGATCGACCCGACCTTCGATTACTCGACCGAGCCGATGACGCTCGTCACGTTCACGCTCGCCGCACAGGCCGGCGGCACGCTGCTCACCGTCACCGAAACGGGCTTCGACCAGTTGATCGAAGCGCGCCGCGCGAAGGCGCGCGAGATGAACGACCAGGGCTGGGCCGCGCAGATGACACTGATCACGAAATACCTGGCGAAGCACGCGTAGCGCGCCGCCACGCCGCAGGTCCGTGCCGACATGCGCATCGACGTGCGTGGCATAATCCGCTCCATCGTCGCCTGTACGTCACCGCGCATCGCATGCTGAGTCGTCGCCTCCGGAAGATCGGCAGTCTGATCGGGATGCTCGCCATCCTGATGACGGCGCTCGCGCCGACGATCTCGCAGGCACTGACGACGCAGCAGCGCGTCGATACGCTGCTGGCCGGCTACTGCACGGCCGCGCCGGCCACCGGCGAGCGCGCCGCCGATGCGGCGCAGAAGAGCCTGACGGCCCACCTCCAGGCATGCGGCTATTGCAGCCTGCTTGCTCACGAACCCGCACTGCCCGCGCCCGAACTGACGTTCGCGGCCAACGTGCACGTCATTCAGCATCGCGAAGCGACCCGCTTCGACAGCCTGCGCCGCGCGCTGCCGCTCACGGCCGCGCAACCGCGCGCCCCGCCGTTCTCGTCCTGATTCGTCGTCAATGCCCGTGATGCCCTAAGGCATCGCGTGGCCCGCGCACGCCGCCGGCGTGTGCGACCCGTCACGTTTCGAAGGACGATCATGTGTCACCGTATTGCGCTCGGCGTCGTGCCGTGCGTGCGGTTGGCTGCTTCCGGTTCGTACTGCCGCGCCGACATTCGCTCGAGGGCGAACGTCCGGCCGCGCACGTTCGCGCTGACGCCAGCTGCCCTCGGTGCTGCTGCGAAGGTACGCGTGCATCCGTCCGTCGAATCCGTGTTGCTCCATCCGATTCGCCACTCGCACACTCGACCATGAAAACCTCCTCTTTCGTTCGCGGCGCGCTTGCCGCCCTTGGCTTCGTCGCCATCCAGGCTGCCCACGCCCACGCGCTCCCGAAAACTCAGGAACCGGCTGCCAACGCCACGCTTTCGAGCGCGCCGCACGCGGTCACGATCGGCTTCAGCGAAGCGCTCGAACCCGCATTCAGCTCGATCGCCGTCACCGACAGCCATGGGCAATCGGTCGTCGACGGGAAATCGTCCGTCGATGCACACAACCGGAAACGCATGCAGGTCGCGCTGACCCACCTGACGGCCGGCACGTACACGGTCGCATGGATCGCGGTGGCCAGCGACGGCCATCGCACGCAAGGCCACTACGCGTTCACGCTGAAATGAGGTCCGCGATACGCATCGACGATCCGCGCCGGCCGCGTCACCCCCTATCCGCTGCATCTACCCATCAGGAGAACCAATCATGAAGCGCTCGATTCCGACCAGCCTGCTGTTCGCACTGCTGGTGCTGCAAGCCCCCGCCACGTTCGCCGCGCCGGCCGTGCAGGCAGAAAATTGCTGGATCCGCGCGATGCCGGCAACCGTGCCGTCGTCCGGCTACTTCACGCTGAAGAACGACGGCGACGCGCCCGTCACGCTGACCGGCCTCGACTCGCCGGCGTACGGCATGGCAATGCTGCATGAAACGCAGACGAGCGGCAGCACCGCGAAGATGGTCCATGTCGACGCCGTCGAAGTGCCCGCGCACGGCACGGTGAGCTTCAAGCCGAAGAGCTATCACGTGATGCTGGAGCAACCGCGCCAGGCCGTCGCGCCCGGCGCGAAGGTACCGTTCCGGCTGCATTTCGCGGACGGATCGACGGTGTCCGTGACCTGCGACGCCAAGGCGCCGACCTACGCCGGCCAGTAACGTCCGCCGCCCCCGATCGAAGGAGATGCACATGAAACATCGCCTGCCGCTGGCCGACCTGATCGTCCGCTACCGGACGCCGCTGAACGTCGCCGTGATGATCGCCTGCGGGTTATGGGCCGGGTGGATCGCGTGGATGACGCGGCCCGCCGCGATCGATACGCCGCCGTCGATCCCGGCGTACTGCATGCGCGACGCAAGCTGACGCGCCGCGACGGCGCGGTTCCGGCACGAGCCTGCGCCCATTATTGGCGTGGCATCATCGCTTCATCCCGACCGCCGGAACCGCCTCTCGGAGCGCCGCATGTCCATTCAGACCTGGATGCTGTTTGCCGCAGCCTATCTCGCCACGACGCTGTCGCCGGGGCCGAACGTGCTGCTCGTCATCCGCAACACGGTGCGCTACGGCACGCACGGCACGGCCGCGACGATCGCGGGCAACCTCGTCGCGCAAGGGGTGGTCGTGGTACTCGTCGCGCTCGGCGTCGGCGCGGTGCTGGCCGCGATGCCGCCGCTGTTCGTCGCGATGAAGGTGGTCGGCGCCGCGTACCTGATGTTCCTGGGTGTCCGGCAACTGCGCGGCGACCGCAAGGCCGCCGCTACGACCGGGGCAGAAGAGATCGCCGCGCCCGACCGCGGGAAACTGTTCCGCGAAGCACTGTTCGTATCGGGCAGCAATCCGAAGACGATGATCTTCCTGTCGGCATTCATGCCGCAGTTCATCGTGCACGAGCGCCCGCTCGCGCTGCAGTTCGTCGTGATGTACGCGACGATCGCATGCACGGTGGTGATCGTTCACAGCGTCTATTCGGCCGGCGTGCGCCGATTCCATCGCGGCTTCGGCATGAGCCGCGCGGTGCGCGCGCTCAAGCGCGCCAGCGGGCTGCTGTTCGTCGGGCTCGGGATCAGGCTGCTGACTGCGCGGCAGGCTTAAGCCGACGCGCGCCCGTCAGCGCGTGTGTGCGGCCAGCTCGGCCGCGATCTCGCCGAACGACGGCCGCGCATCGACGTCTTCATTCAGGCAGGCCACTGCGAGCGCATCGAGCGCGTTTCGACTGGCCCACGTGCGCGGCTCGCATCGTTCGAGCAACTCGCCGAGCAGATGGCCGAACGCCCGTACCTCGATCCGTTCGAACGCTGCAGCACGGGTGCAATCGTTCGCATCGTAGAGCGATGCCGCGCCGAAATCCCCGAGCAGCGCGCCGCCTTCGCCATCGTGCAGGATGTTGTGCGCGTACAGGTCGCCATGCATGATGCCGCGGGCATGCAGATGGCCCGCCACCGACGCGATGCCATGCGCGATCCGCACCGCCTCCACCGGCGTGAATTTCGCATCGGCCGCATACACGTCGCGCGTGCAGGTCGCGAAGCTCGGCGGCCCGGCGAGGTTCGTGAGCGCGGGATCGACCAGTTCCATCACGAGGCCGTGCGTGCCGTCCGGATGCCCGCTCACCTTGCCGATCACCGGGATCATGCCCGGATGGCGGCCGGCGTGCAGGCACGCGGCCATTTCGCAATCGGGCAGGCCGTCGCTCGTCACCGCGCCCTTGAACAGCTTGACCGCGACCGCCCGTGGCGGATGCCCGTCCGCGCGCCATTGCGCGCGGTAAATGACGCCCGACGCGCCCTCGCCCAGCTTCTGCTCGCAGGCCAGCGATGCCCAGTCGACGTTCGCGACCTCGGGCTCGGCCGACGCCGCGGCTTCCGGCGCGGCGCCGAACGGGTTGCCTGCGGCGGCGAGCCATGCGAGGCGTGGCAGGCGCAGCAGCCAGTCGGGCAGTGCGTGCAGTTGGTTCGCGGACAGCCGCACCAGTTCGAGCGCGCGGCATGCGGCCATTTCCGCCGGCAGCGCACGCAGCCGGTTGCCGGCGAGCATCAGCTTCTGCAGCCGCGAGCAATCGCCGATATCGGCCGGCAGTTCGTCGATGGCGTTGTCGGTGAGGATCAGCCAGCGCAGCGCGCGCGGCAGCGACCCGCTCTGCACCGTTTGAATCCGGTTCGTCTTGAAGCCGATCATGTCGAGCTGCCCGCACGCGCCGAGCACGTCGGGGAGCGCGGTGAAGCGGTTGCCGGACGCGAACAGGATGCGCAGGCGGTGCAGCCGCGGCAGGTCGTCCGGCAGTGCGGACAGCGCATTGCCGGTGAGGTCGAGCACTTCGAGCGTGTCGGCGAGATCGAAGATCGCGCGCGGGAATTCCGTCAACCCGCATGCGAGCTTGAGTTGCCGTGCGCCGGCGAGCTGGCCGGCCTGCAGTTGTTCGAGGGTGTGTGTCACGCGGGGAAAACGGGTGGCGGTTGCGACGATCGTCGGGTCGATCGCCCGAATTCTACCGGGATCGCCTGCGTGCATTCACCGATCTTGTCACACCCCCTTCACAAACGCGCAACGTCGCGCTAGAATTGCGCCCCTTGCAGTGCCGACGTGGTGAAATTGGTAGACACGCTATCTTGAGGGGGTAGTGGCGAAAGCTGTGCGAGTTCGAGTCTCGCCGTCGGCACCAAATGCGGTTTCTCCGCATGCACCGTCATTCCGGAAACCCGCGACAGCACGACGCTTCGCGGGTTTTTTGTTTTTTGATGGTCGGCCACGGCAGGTCGTCGCCGGCAAAAGTGCCTGGACAACGTCGGGCCGTCGCATCCATCCCTGTCGATCAGACGGCGCCCGGCCTCAGTCGAAGACTGTTCAGGAACGCCTCCCACACTTGCAGCGCGCCAGCTTCATCCACGGGCGACGTTGCTTCATCCCGCGACAGATCGGCCGTCCTTGCGCCGAGTATCAACTGAATGGCGGTATGGGGTTTCGCCAGCGTGGCCGGATCGCCGGGTGCGAGCAGGTAGAAGCGATACGAAGTGATGTCGCCTTCGTTCAGTTCGAACAGCACTTCTTCGGCGTCCATTCCCGCGACGGTGCGCTTGCCGTTCCGCACGATGCGGTAGCTTCCGTTCGACAGCCGGTTAAGTTGTGACCTCAGTTCGGGCAACGTCTTGGTCAGCGATGATTTCTGATCCACGTCCACCGCATCACGCATCTGGATCACCAGCAGCGCCGGACGACCCGGCATCAGCGCAAACGACTGAGACACTTCCTCTGTAGAAGTCGACGAGCCCGTGGCAATCCCGCCGTCAAAGCAGAATCCCGATTCGGTCGGCACCGACCAGTTATCACGTGCCTTGATGCGGCGATAGATGCCGTTGTAGATCTCTTCTGCCCGATCAATTGCCGCCGACCCGATACTGCCGGTTGTATGAAATAGCGTTTTATTTTCGTAGATATACCCTTCAGTATCGAAAGGTAGTTTGGCAGCCTTTGCAATCCCTTCTTGATAGACAAAAACTCTTGAAGTGCTTGTCGGAGAAAGCGTCTTCTCGAGCCAAGCAGGCCCTGCGCTATCGTTCGGGTTTGCAGGATCAAAGCGGCGCCTGGTGCGATACTCCCTTTCCAACCCGTCAACCTTGGCTTGATAGATAGCACGCGTTACGTTGTATTGCGTCTCCAGTTTCTCGCCTTGAAACTCGTACCGCTCATTCGTGATGACGCTTGCCGCCGGGCGGTCGAACACGAAGCGGCCGACGCACCACGGACGCAGGTTGGACAACACGGGATTGGCGACCGTCAACTCCTCGGCGAACGCGATCGAGCAGGCATAGATGCTCGCCGCCAAAAACAGAAATCGTCCCACTCGTGTCAGCATGTTGGTTCCGGTGCGTCGATTGTGATTTGCACGATACTGTAGAGCAACGCACAGACACGGGCATCGACAACCGTCGATCAATGCATCATCGCGGCGGCCGCGCGCATCACAACAGCGGCAGCGTGAGCCGGATATGCTCCGCAAACGCCGCCGTCAAATGCGACGGCCGCTTGCGATCGAACTTCAGCGCAATGCCCACCGCCGGCAACGGCGGCAGGCGCGGATCGCCGGTGACGATCGCCAGATCCGCCGGCACCGCCGTCTGCGTCATCACCGCGAACGCCTGCCCGGAACGCACGAGCGCGATCAGCCCCGCGAGACTGCTGCTCGCATACGCGACGCGGTAATCGCGGCCCGCACGACCCAGCGCCTCGCAGGCCGCGAGGTGATCGAGCGTGTCGCGATCGGACAGCGCCAGCGGCAACGGATCGAAATGCGCGGGCTCCAGCCCCGGATAGCCGATCCAGACCAGTTGCTCGCGGCGAATGATGTCGCCGTTCGCACCGTCGTCCGGCAATGAAATCATCGCCAGATCGACCGCGCGTTTCTCCAGCTGCTCGATGAGCCGCGGCGTCGGCCCGCACACGACCTCGACGATCGCCTGCGGATGCTGGCTCGAAAACTGCCGCAGCAGCGACGGCAGCCAGACTGCCGCGTAATCGTCCGGGCAGCCGAAGCGGATCGTCCCCGACAACCCCGTGCCGCACAGGTCGGCCATCGCCTCGTCGTGCAGCCGCAGGATGCGCTGCGCGTGCACCAGCAGCCGCTCGCCCGGATGGGTCAGCACCACGCCGCGCCCGGTGCGCTGGAACAGCGGCTGGTCGACGGCCTCCTCGAGCCGCTTCATCTGCTGGCTGAGCGCGGACTGGGTCCGGCCGACGCGCGCGGCCGCGCGGCTGAGCGCACGCACCTCGGCGATCACGACGAACGAGCGCAGCAGGTCGATTTCGAGCGAAAGCGCCAAGGTATTAGCTCCTTTTCTACCTTGCATTAGAACTATTCGTTTCCATCAAACCAGACGCGCGCCTAGACTGCAAGCGCCCCCTGCCCCTTTCCTGGAGACACCCGATGTCCCTGAACGACGACCCGACCTTCTGGCGCAATGCCAGGCAGCACCTGGTCCGCTACGGCGGCACGTTCGAGCCGATGATCATCGAGCGCGCGCAAGGCAGCTTCGTGTACGACGCGGACGGTCGCGCGATCCTCGATTTCACGTCGGGGCAGATGAGCGCGGTGCTCGGCCACAGCCATCCGGAGATCGTGTCCGTGATCGGCGAATACGCCGGCAAGCTCGACCACCTGTTCAGCGGGATGCTGTCGCGGCCGGTCGTCGACCTCGCGACGCGCCTCGCCGACGTCACGCCCGCCGGGCTCGATCGCGCGCTGTTGCTCAGCACCGGCGCGGAATCGAACGAAGCGGCGATCCGGATGGCGAAGCTCGTCACCGGCAAGTACGAGATCGTCGGCTTCGCGCAGTCGTGGCACGGGATGACCGGCGCGGCCGCGTCGGCCACCTACAGCGCCGGCCGCAAGGGCGTCGGGCCGGCCGCCGTCGGCTCGTTCGCGATTCCGGCGCCGTTCACGTACCGGCCGCGCTTCGAGCGCAACGGCGCCTACGACTACCTGGCCGAACTCGACTACGCGTTCGACCTGATCGATCGTCAGTCGAGCGGCAACCTCGCGGCGTTCATCGCCGAACCGATCCTCAGCTCGGGCGGGATCATCGAACTGCCGGAAGGCTATATGGCGGCGCTCAAGCGCAAGTGCGAGGAACGCGGGATGATGCTGATCCTCGACGAGGCGCAAACGGGCGTCGGCCGCACCGGCACGATGTTCGCGTGCCAGCGCGACGGCGTGACGCCCGACATCCTGACGCTGTCGAAGACGCTCGGCGCCGGGCTGCCGCTCGCGGCGATGGTGACGTCCGCGGCAACCGAGGAACGCGCACACGAACTCGGCTACCTGTTCTACACGACGCACGTGTCGGATCCGCTGCCCGCGGCCGTCGGCCTGCGCGTTCTCGACGTCGTGCAGCGCGACGGGCTCGTCGAGCGGGCGAACGTGATGGGCGACCGGCTCCGGCGCGGCCTGCTCGACCTGATGGAACGCTTCGACTGCATCGGCGACGTGCGCGGGCGCGGGCTGCTGCTCGGCGTCGAGATCGTCAAGGATCGCCGCACGAGGGAACCGGCGGACGGGCTCGGCGCGAAGATCACGCGCGAATGTATGAAGCTCGGGCTCAGCATGAACATCGTGCAGTTGCCGGGCATGGGCGGCGTGTTCCGGATCGCGCCGCCACTGACCGTCAGCGACGCGGAAATCGATCTCGGAGTGTCGTTGCTCGAGCAGGCGATCCGGCGCGCACTGTAACGGAACACGCGATTCGACGCCGGGCACCTCGAAGGCTAGTCGAGCCGCCCGGCCCGGAACACGCTGCGCAATTCGTCATGATTGTGGACGTTGAGCCGGCGATAGATCTTGCGGACATGATCGACGACCGTGCTGTCGCGCAGCGCGAAGTCGCGCGCAATCTCGCTGTGCGAGCGGCCCAGCACGAGCGGCACGCAGAGTTCGCGTTGTCGCTCGGTGAGGCCGAATGCGAAACCGAGCCGTTCGACCATCAGCCTGAGCGGCGGAAAGTGCTCGATATGGATCACGATCGCGGCATCGCGCTGCAACGCGACCGCGTCGGTACATCGATAGGCCTTGAAGCGGAAACGCCCCGCAAGGCTGCGACGCTCGAGCGTCGCGGGTGGCGCCGGGTAGCCGAGCCAGATCCGGTCGAGGTTCGAGCGCAGCGGCGCGAGCCAGTCCGGCAGGCGTTCGTTGCGGTAGAACGCGACCGGCTCGCCGGTCGCGAGCGCCAGCATCCGGATGCTGTCGGCGTTGTGCAGCAGGAGCCGGCCATCGTCGTCGACCACCAGGGTCGCGGACTCGCTGCATTCCGATTCGTGCAGCGTGGGCTGCACGGGCCGCGACAGCGCATGGGCCAGATGCCGCGCCACGGGTTCGATGTCGCGATGGTTCTGGTCCGAGAACGGACGCGCGCCCGGTGCGCGCGACAGCAGCAAGCTGCCCCAGCCGCGCGTGCCGTCCGTCGCGGTCAGCTCGAGACAGTGGCGCATCGACACCGGCCGCCACAGATCCGCATACATGTCGCTCGCCAGCAATGCATCGTCGTAGTGCGCGCTGTTGTCGAAGCCGCGCCCGCGGCGCATCGCATCGGAAAACGTGATGCCCAGCACCTGCTGCCGGGACGTGTTGTGGATGTTCGCGAAATACGTCGGCAAGAGCGAATAGACGACCTCGTTTTCGCTGCACACGTCCGACACGGCGTAGTGTTCGTCGGCATAGAAGAACATGCCCCAGTCGGCGCCGACGATGTGCCGGGCCGCCTCAATCACATGAGGAATGACGAGATGCGGCTCGACGGCAAGCGAACAGAGCCGACGAATATGGCTGGCAAGCGCGACGTGTTTGTCAGACATGAATGCGCTCCTCGAACATGCACCGGATTCGTTCGCGGGTCGCGGCGAGACGCTCGACTGCACACGCTCCGCGATGTCTGTGCAGTGTAGGCATTCCACATGACAACGGCGGCAAATACCCCCTTTCAAGAGGGCGTTAAACCGGCATGCGGGTTCTATCATTCCGCCATTCCGGCTGCATTCGCGTGACGAACCCGCTCCTGCGCGTTCGGCACGGGAGATTTGTCCGGCGCGTGCAATGACGACGGAATGACCCGATTCACGATGCGCGAGTCAAACGCGCACAGGACGACGCGACACGCGCGACAGAACCATCGCGTGAATCTGCGCATGCCGACGCGTCAGTCGCCGTAAAACCTTGATGAATTGCCGGGGGCGGATCGAGTTGCGCGTACGGGCAGCCGCACGCATGCGCCACGTCGACATACGCGGACGACGCAGCATCCGCGTCGGGGTTGTTGCATTGCTTGTTCATGTGAGGTGCCACGATGAAGAGCATGGTCAAGGCGGCGCTCGCCGCCATATGTGTGTTGAGTGCGTCAGGTCTCGCCCGGGCGCAGGACGATGGCGCCGCGGCGGCGTCGAGCAAGCCGTCCGACTCGGCGATCAGCGCGACGTCGATGGGCAGCATGCCCAGCGGCGGATCGCAGGCAGGCGGGCCGGCCGGGCTCAGCCGCGCACAAGTCAAGGAGGAATACCTGCGGATGCAGAAGTCAGGGGATCTTCAGCGTCTCAACGAGTTGTACCAAGGCGGCCAGTAGCGGCAGAGGTCCGGCTCGGCGTGGCTGCGCGTGTATCGGGTGGGGGTAGCTGGCGCGACCCTGCAGGGCCGGCGGATAGACAGGCAGCGAGCAGAAGCGCGCCCGGCGTGCTTTCATGCCGAGCGCGACAGGCTGAACCGCGCGGATCGCATCCGTCCGTGATGCATGCACGTACGTGCCTGCCGCCGCGCGAGCGGCTGGTTTCAAGCCGGAGGCATCCCGCCTCACGCGAGCGAACGAGCCTGCCTGATCCGTTCATTGGCAAGCCGGTTCGCCCCATGTCGGCAAGCGTCAGCCCGCTTCCGCCGCCCACGCGACGGCATCGGCGCCGGCCGGAATACGCATCGGGCTCGACGGATCGGTCGCCGCGCGCCACACCGCTACGGCGACGTCCTGCGCGTGCGTAATCGGCGCGGATTCGTCGACGATGCGCGCAAAGACCGCCGCGGCAAATTCCGCATAAGCCTCATGCTCGAAGCCGTGCATGTGCGCGCGCGCGTTGTCGGCAAAACGCGTGTCGGGCGCACGCCCGGGCAGCACGAGATGCGCACGCACGCCGAACGGCGCGAGCTCGAGCGCCATCGATTCGGTGTACGCATTGACCGCCGCCTTGCTGGCGCGATAGGCGGCAAGCAGCGGCAGTACCTTCAGCGTGACGCTCGACGTGACGTTCACGACGACGCCGGCCCCACGCCGGCGCAACTGCGGCAGCACGGCTTCCGTCACCGCGATCGTGCCGATCGTGTTGGTTTCGAACAGCGCACGCACGGTGTCGATCGGCATCAGTTCGGCCGGTGCCGCCGCGCCGAAACCCGCATTGTTGACGAGCACGTCGATCGGGCCGGCGGCGTCGATCGCCGCGCGGATGCTGTCGGGGTTCGTGACATCGAGCGCCAGCACGCGCAGGTTCGGCGACGGCGGCAGCACGTCCTCGCGCGGCGTACGCATCGTCGCGACGACCTGCCAGTCGCGAGCCAGGAAATAGCGGGCGATCTCGAGGCCGAAGCCGGAGGAACAGCCGGTGATCAATACGGTCTTCATGCGAACTCACTCCTGTGACGTGTTGAGCATGTGTTCGTACGATAGATGGCCGGATCCGTATTCGCTACAATCGAAAATCCGATTTTCATTTGCGAGAGTCCGGCGATGATCGATCCGTTAGCCGAGGTCGTGACGCTGTTGCAGCCGAGCACGCGGTATTCCAAGCTCGTTCACGGCGCGAGCCCCTGGCGCATCAACCGCACGGTCGCCGGCGAGCCGTTCTATTGCGTGGTCCTGGATGGCGGGTGCCGGGTCGCGATCGACGGGCATCCGCCGATCGACCTGCTGCCCGGCGATTTCGTGTTGATTCCGGCTGCCCACGGCGTCGCGATATCCAGCTTCGAACTGCCGCCGCCCGGCGTCGAAACCGCCGCGCCGGTCGCGCTCGACAACGGCGAATACCGGATCGGCGACGCGGATCGCCCGGTCGACACGCGCATGATGGCCGGCCATTGCAGCTTCAGTTCGCCCGACGCTGCGCTGCTGGTGTCGCTGCTGCCGCAATACGTGCACGTGCGCGGCGAGCCGCGCCTGACCACGCTCGTGCAACTCGTGCGGGACGAATCGCGTGCGCAGCGGCCGGCGCGCGAACTCGTGCTGTCGCGTCTCGTGGAAGTGCTGCTGATCGAGGCATTGCGGTTCTCGGCCGGCACGGATGCGTCGCCCGGCCTCGTGCGCGGGCTGGCCGACAGCCGGCTGGCCGCCGCGCTCCGCCGGATGCATGAACGCCCCGCGCATCCGTGGACGATCGTCGAGCTGGCGAAGGAAGCCGCACTGTCGCGCTCGACCTTCTTCGAACGCTTCAGCCGCGCCGTCGGGCTCGCGCCAATGGAATACCTGCTCACCTGGCGCATGGCGCTCGCGAAGGATCTGCTCCGCCGCAACGACGGCCGCATCGCCGAGATCGCGGGGCGCGTGGGTTACAGTTCCGCGAGCACCTTCAGCGTCGCGTTCACGCGCCATGTCGGCCGGCCGCCCGCGCAATACGCACGCGACGAGCAGGCGACGGCAAACGAAGCATGATGCGCACCCGCCCCCACTGCTCCGCGACCTGCGTACACTATTCGTCACGCAACGACGACGCGCAACGCATCCGATGACGACACCCGCGAAGCCCATCGACACAACCGGCCACTGGCTCGTCGCACGGCGCGATGCGGAAACCGGCATCGAAAGCCTGCATGCGCATTTCAACGGCCATGCCTACGACGCGCACGATCACGACGACATGCTGGTCGGCTTCACCGAGCAAGGCGTACAGCAATTCCAGTGCCACCGGTCGGTGCATACGAGCGTGCCGGGCCGCGCGATCCTGATCGAGCCGGGCGCGCTGCACGACGGCCATGCGCCCGAAGCCGGCGGCTTCACCTACGGGATGCTGTACCTGCCGCAAGCGTGGGTCGAGCGCGCCGCACGACGGCTGGACCTGCCGGGCCTCGGCGGCGTCGAGGCGTCGTTCGGCCATACGCTCGTCGACGATCGCGGCCTCGTCGACGCAATCCGCCAGGCGTTTCTCGCGATCCACGGCAACGAAGGCAAGCTCGCGCGCGACCAGACGCTCGACCGCCTGCTGATCCGGCTCGGCGGCGAACTGCGCGGGCCGCTCGTGCTGGAAAGCGCCGTCGTGCCGCCCGCGATCGCACGCGTGCGCGATCTGCTGCATGAACACATGGACGGCAACATCGGGCTCGACGAACTCGCGCAGGTCGCCGGGATCGACCGGTTCCGGCTGACGCGGCTGTTCCAGCGGGCGTTCGGCACGTCGCCGCACGCGTACCTGGTGCGCTTGCGGCTGCGTGCCGCGCGCCGGCTGCTGGCGGCCGGCCGCACGCCCGCGCAGGCGGCCGCGGACGTCGGCTTCGCCGACCAGAGCCACCTTGGGCGCTGGTTCCGCCGCGCGTACCGGATCACGCCGGCCGCTTACCGGCAACTCTGCACAAACGTTCCAGACTGATCGCGCGCGGCAGCCGATCATGAGCGTCTCTACAAGGAGCACTCATGTTCGATACCAAGGTAGCGCTGATCGTGCGCGACGATCTCGCGGCGTGGCAAAAACTCAATGTCGTTGCGTTTCTCGCGACGGGCGTCGCGGCCGAAGCCCCCGAAGCGCTCGGCGAGCCGTACGAGGATGCGGCGGGACGCCGCTACGGCCGCATGCTGGGCCAGCCGATGCTGGTGTTCTCGGCCGACCTGAACGGCCTGCAGGCTGCCCACCGGCAGGCGCTGTCGCGCGAACTCACGATCGTGCCCTACGTGCATGCGATGTTTTCGACCGGGCACGACGCGGCCAACCGCGAGGTGTTTCGGGCCGGCGATGCCGAGAATCTCGACTTCGTCGGGCTGGCGCTGCATGGGCCGAAGAAGGCGGTCGACAAGGCGGTGAAGGGGTTGGCGTTGCATGCGTGATGCCACCGTCGACGCGTGTATCGCGAACGGCCTCGCGGTCGGCCTCATCGAACACGATCGCGTGTCCGGCAACCTGACGAGCCACGTCGCCGGGATCGTGCTGCCCGATCTCCCGCCGCACCTGATCACCATCCTGACGGACGACAGCAATCGCGCCGCGCTGCATCTGCGCGACGTGCTGAAAAGCACGTTCCGGATCGGATGAAGACAAGGCCGGGAACCGGCCTTGCATGAGAAAGCAAAACGGGAAGCGCCGCCGGCCCGTTGCAGGCCGGCGGCTTTCGGCATCAACCGCCGAGGTACGCCTGCTTGATGCGATCGTTCGCGAGCAGGTTCGCGCCCGTATCGGCGAGCACCACGCGCCCCGTTTCGAGCACGTAGCCGCGATCGGCCACGCCCAGCGCCTTGTTCGCGTTCTGCTCGACGAGGAACACCGTGACGCCTTCGTCGCGAATCGTGCGGATGATGTCGAAGATCTGCGCGATCACGAGCGGCGCGAGGCCGAGCGTCGGCTCGTCGAGCAGCAGCAGGCGCGGCTTGCTCATCAGCGCGCGGCCGATCGCCAGCATCTGCTGTTCGCCGCCCGACATCGTGCCGGCCCGCTGCGTCGCGCGTTCCTTCAAACGCGGAAACAGCTTGAACACGTGCTCGATGCCGTCGTCGATCTCGTGACGGCTCGCGAAGAAGCCGCCCATCTTCAGGTTCTCGAGCACCGTCAGGCTCGGGAACACGCGCCGCCCTTCCGGCGAGATCGCCATTCCCTGCCGCATGATCTGGTGCGTCGACATCGCGGTGATGTCCTTGCCCTCGAACAGCACACGGCCCGACGACGCGCGCGGCGTGCCGCACACGGTCATCATCAGCGTCGTCTTGCCGGCGCCGTTGCTGCCGATCAGCGTGACGATCTCGCCCTTGTTCACCTCGATCGACACGCCGGCGAGCGCCTCGACCGCGCCGTAGTGCGTATGGACCTGTTCCAGCTTCAGCATCACTCTTCCCCCAGATACGCCTTGATCACGCGCGGGTCGTTGCGGACCGCTTCCGGCGTGCCGATCACGATCGGCCGGCCGTGCTCCATCACGAGGATGCGGTCGGACACGCCCATCACGAGGCTCATGTCGTGTTCGATCAGCAGCACCGATACGCCGAACTCGCGGCGCAGCTTGTCGATCAGGTGCTGCAGCTCGATCTTCTCCTGCGGGTTGAGGCCGGCCGCCGGCTCGTCGAGCATCAGGAGGCGCGGCTCGGTGATCATGCAGCGCGCGATCTCCAGACGCCGCTGGTGCCCGTACGACAGCGTGCCCGCCGGCCGGTTGGCGACCGACGTCAGCCCCATCCGGTCGAGCCATACGGCCGCGCGTTCGAGCGCTTCCTTCTCGGCACGGCGATACGCGGGCGTCGAGAACAGGCCGGGCAGCAGCCCCGCCTTCACCTTGCGGTGCTGCGCGACGAGCAGGTTCTCGACGACGGTCAGCGACTTGAACAGGCGGATGTTCTGGAACGTCCGCACGAGGCCCTTCAACGCGATCTTGTGGCTCGGCAGCCCACCAATCGCGTGGCCGTCGAGCACGACGTCGCCGCCGGTCGGCTTGTAGAAGCCGCCGACGCAGTTGAACACCGTGGTCTTGCCCGCGCCGTTCGGCCCGATGATCGCGAACACCTCATCGCGACGCACGTCGAAATCGATCCCGTCCACCGCGAGCAACCCGCCGAAGCGCATCTGCAGCCCGGCGACCTTCAACAGTTCCGTATTCGCGCTCATTGGGGCAGCTCCACGTGGGGACGGCTCGCGGGCAGCAGGCCCTGCGGACGCCACATCATCATCAACACCATCACGAGACCGAAGATCAGCATCCGGTACTCGGCGAAGCCGCGCGCGACTTCCGGCAGCACGGTCAGCAGGATCGCCGCGAGAATCACGCCGAGCTGCGAGCCCATCCCGCCGAGCACGACGATCGCGAGGATCAGCGCCGATTCGATGAAGGTGAACGATTCAGGATTCACGAGGCCCTGGCGCGCCGCGAAGAACGCGCCGCCGATACCCGCGAACGCCGCACCGAGCGTGAACGCCGACAGCTTGATGCGCGTCGGGTTCAGGCCCAGCGAACGGCATGCGATCTCGTCGTCGCGCAGCGCTTCCCACGCACGGCCCATCGGCATGCGGATCAGGCGGCTCGTCACGAACAGCGTGAAGCCGACCAGCACGAGCGCGAGCAGGTACAGGAAGATCACCACGTGGTCGCCGCTGTATTCCAGCCCGATCAGTTCATGGAAAGTTTTCGCACCGTCGACGCTCGCGCTGCGCGCCATCTCGTAGCCGAACACGGTCGGCTTCGGGATGCCCGAGATGCCGTCCGGGCCGCCCGTGAGGCTGGTCAGGTTGTTCGCGAGCAGGCGGATGATTTCGCCGAAGCCGAGCGTCACGATCGCGAGATAGTCGCCGCGCAGCCGCAGCACCGGGAAGCCGAGCAGGAAGCCGAACGTCGCGGCCGCGATCGCGGCGAGCGGCAGACATTCCCAGAACGACAGCCCGAAGTACTGGTTCAGCATCGCGTACGTATAGCCGCCGACCGCGTAGAACCCGACATAGCCGAGATCCAGCAGCCCCGCGAAGCCGACCACGATGTTCAGCCCGAGGCCGAGGATCACGTAGATCAGCGCGAGCGTCGCGACGTCCACCGCGCCGCGCGAGCCGAAGAACGGCCACACGAGCCCGACCGCGAGCAGCACCCAGACGATCACGCGCTGCTGCTGCGCGCCCATCGCGGGCAGCGCCGGCAGCTTCACCGACGATTTCGCGCGCACGAGCCACGGCTTGAACAGCTGGAACAGGAACACGCCCGCGACCGCGATCCACACCGGCCGCCAGTGCGGCGTGAGTACCACCTGATAGCCTTCGAGCTTCAGTTGCAGCCCGAGCACCGGAATCGTGAGGATCGCCGTCAGGAACGCGGCGGCCACGGCATTTTTCAGCGCCTGGCCGATCGAAGCGTCGGCGGCCGGGCGGCGAACGGAAATGACTTGACTCATCTGCGTCTCCCTCAAACCTTTTCGATGTCCGACTTGCCGAGCAGGCCGGTCGGGCGGAAGAGCAGGATCAGCACGAGCAGGCCGAACGCGACGACGTCCTTGTACTCGGCCGGCATGTAGCCTGCGGCGAAGGTTTCAGCGAGGCCGAGCAGCACGCCGCCGAGCATCGCGCCCGGGATGCTGCCGATCCCGCCGAGCACCGCGGCGGTGAACGCCTTGATGCCCGCGACGAAGCCGATATATGGATTCAGCTTGCCGATCGTCAGCCCGATCAGCACGCCGCCGACGGCCGCCAGCATCGCGCCGAGCACGAACGTGAACGAGATCACGCGGTTCGTGTCGATGCCGAGCAGGTTCGCCATCTTCATGTCCTCGGCGCATGCGCGGCACGCACGGCCCATCCGCGAATGCGAGATGAACAACGTGAGCGCGATCATCAGCACGAGCGTCACGCAGACGATCATCAGTCGCGAATACGGGATGGTCACGTCGAAATCGCCGCCGAGATGGATGTCGAACGCGCCGGAGATCAGCACGGGCACGGACACGTCGCGCGCGCCCTGGCCGATCTGCACGTAGTTCTGCAGGAAGATCGACATGCCGATCGCGGAGATCAGCGGCACGAGGCGCGGGCCGCCGCGCAGCGGCCGATACGCGACGCGCTCGACCGCGAAACCGTACAGGCCGGTGACGATCACCGACACGATCAGCGCGGCGCCGAGCACGAGCGGCAGCGGATAGCCGGCGGAAATGCCGATGGCGGTGAGAGTCACGAGGCCCACGTAAGCGCCGATCATGTAGATCTCGCCGTGGGCGAAGTTGATCATGCCGATGATGCCGTAGACCATCGAATAGCCGATGGCGATCAGCGCATAGATCGCACCCAGCGTCAGGCCGTTGACCAGCTGCTGGGCGAATTGAGGAAAGAAGTCAGTCATGTGCGGGAAGCTCCCGTTGGCGTCGTGTCGCCTGCCGTCGCCGGATCACGGCGTGGCCGCGCGCAACGCACGGTGTCGTCTCGGGCCGCCCCATGGCCGCGCAATGGGCCGATGCGCGGCCAATACACACCCGCCCCGTCCGGGTCTCGGACAGGGCGGCATGCGCGGGCGGGTACTCCGTCTTACTTGGCGGCGGTCTTCGTCGCATCCTTGTGCCACGTGTACACGACGAACTTGAACGCCTTCAGGTCGCCCTGTGCGTCATACGCGACCTTGCCGATCGGCGTGTCGAACGTCGTCTTGTGCATGTACGCGGCGACCTTGGTCGGATCGGTCGTCTTCGCTCCGGCGATCGAGTCGGCGATGATCTTCACCGCGGCGTACGACGGCATCTGGAACGGACCGTTCGGGTCGCGCTTCTTGTCCGCGAACGCCTTCACGAGCGCCGCGTTGGCCGGATCGGCCGAGAAGTCGGCCGGCAGCGTGACGAGCATGCCTTCCGAAGCCGGGCCGGCGATCGCCGTCACGTCCTTGTTGCCCACGCCTTCAGGCCCCATGAACGTGGCCTTCACGCCCTGCTCGCGCGCCTGGCGCATCAGCAGGCCCATTTCCGGGTGGTAGCCGCCGAAGTAGACGAAGTCGACGCCTTGCGACTTCAGCTTCGTGATGATCGCCGAGTAGTCCGAATCGCCGGCGTTGATGCCTTCGAACAGGACGACCGGGATCTTCGCGGCTTCGAGGTCCTTCTTCACCGACGATGCGATGCCCTGGCCGTACGACTGCTTGTCGTGCAGGACCGCGACCTTCTTCGGCTTCACGTTGTTGATGATGTAGTGCGCGGCGGCCGGGCCTTGCTGGTCGTCACGGCCGATCGTGCGGAAGATGAAGTGGCGCTTCTTGCCTTCGGTCAGCTGCGGCGCGGTGGCCGACGGCGTGACCATCACGATGCCTTCGTTCTCGTAGATGTCGGAGGCCGGGATCGTCGAACCCGAGCACACGTGGCCGATCACGTACTTGATCTTCTGGCTGACGATCTTGTTGGCGACGGCGACGGCCTGCTTCGGTTCGCATGCGTCGTCCATCATCACGACTTCAAGCTTGTTGCCGCCCGCACCGCCTGCAGCGTTGACCTGCTCGATCGCGGTCAGCGCGCCGGCCTTCACCATGTCGCCGTATTGGGCGACCGAACCGCTCATCGGACCAGCGATGGCGATCTTCACGGTTTCCGCTTGCGCGGCGGCGGCGCCGGCGGCGAACAGCACGGCGGCGGAAATGGACGTAAGACGGGACAGCGTCATCTGGGAGCTCCTCGATGTTGTTTAGTCATACGGGCAAAGGCGGCATGACTTGCGCAATCGAACAGCACCCGGGGCGAGGACATGGGACACGCCCGAGACACATAGAAGACGGAACTCCGGCGGAATGTTGCGTAGCGGGGCCCGGCTCTTGCAGTCCCCGAAAGGGGACGTCTGGTTCGGAAAGACATCGTGATGCGTCTTGCATTGCGCAAGCGTTTCGCCTGCCCCGCTTGCCAAATCGCTTGTTCGGAGGGATGGTCCGACAGCCATTGGCAAGGCAGTCGAAATTATATGGGCGTTTTTAAATCGTCTGTCAAAAATGCCGGTCGACCGAGGGAAAACACGGAGGGTTTTGGGGGAGGTGGTGGCGATGGGGGCGCAACCGGTTGAGGGGTGGGAACGTTTGCCTGGGGTGCAATTGGGTTGCTATTAGGTGGGGCTGATTGGGTGCGTGCCTTGCTGCGCTTGGCTTTTGGCGGTCTCGGATTTCGTGTGATGCGTTTTCGGGCTGCTAAGGGCCTGATCATCGGCAATCAATCGACTGATGATTGATTGGGCCGGCACCAACTTGGGGCGGGAGGTCGAGGCGGTCAATCCTACTGTTTACAAACAAAACTAAACACTTGGAAGCTCGTTGTTATTTTTATGAAATAATACGAATTCGCTTCTGCAATCCAGCCAGCCTTCCTGCGAGTCGTATACCCAGCGCCTCGCAGTCGCTTCAGGGCCGCCTCGACGCCCGTCCGTCGCCCAGCCGCCAGCCAGTGATCTGCCGTTTTTTTCTCATCGCATATCACCTGCTTCGGAACGCTGATGAATCACCCTTTCTGCCTCTCTTCCGCCGCCGCGCTTGCTTGTGCGTTTTCTGTTTCTGCTGTCGATGCTTCCGGGCGCGACTCGCTGACCGATCGGTCGGTGGGTGCCAATGTGTTTCGGTCGGAGCGTAGGGCTGCGGCTCGGGATGACGGGCATGCGGCGCGTATGGGCCACGGTCGCCCGGAGTACGCCGCGCCGATGGAGCCCGGTCCGTTCAATACGCCGGATACGCGACCGCTGCGGGTGACGGGCGATGCGCTCGTGGTGCCGACGCCTTCGGTTGAACACGAGCCCGATTTTGTATTGCCGTCGAACCGAGTCGCGCTCGGCGCGGGTGGGAAGGATAGTTTTGGTCGCGCGGTGCCTGGATATGAACAGCGCGCGGAGAACTGGAATGAATACCTGCGCGCTAACGGATCGCGGCCTGCTGGTAGCGGCGGTTCGTATGCGCCGCAGCGGCCGTACGATGCGCCGCGCGGTCCGCATGGCGCGCCGAATCCGTTCGATCCTTCGGTGCCGCAACCGGAAACGCGGACGTTCTATGACAACGGCGCGGGGACGAAGTGCACGGCGACGGGCGGTGCGGGGACGTCGCGGTCGTCTTGCAATATCGGTTGGTGAGGGGCGGCAGTAAGCGGCAGCAGCAATCCCACCACACGCGCTGCGCGACATCGCGCAGCGCGGCCGCATCCTGCGGCGTTGCCTCTTACAGCTGCGTGATGATCAGCCTGCCCGACTCAATCGTGATCTGAGCCTTTCGGCCCGGAACAAATCCAGCATCGTTGACCAGCCACATTCCACCGATCTTCATATACGGATAAAACTTCTCCGGCCTGGGTTCCATCGTTTTCGGGGAACCCCACATTTCCTGGATCGTTACGAAACGTTCCGTCTTCGGCGGCCGTGCTTTATGATTCGCCTTAGCCATGGGCAACTCCTGCTTAGTTGGCTGTGGTTAGCGGGTCGTGAGTGTTGGTAGCACTTGCGGCCCGCGCTCGTTTACTGCGGCGTTTTTATGGTTTGGATTCCTCCTTTGTTGGTGGATCGATGGGAGCGATGCTTCGATTGAGGATCAGTGCGTGTGGCACTTCCGTTCGCGCGCACTGCACGCAACACGATCATCATCAGATGGACATTTCACATTAAACCATCGTTTGCGCGCATTTAAGCGCACGTTAGCCATTGGGCATAGGCACGCGGATCGGTCAGTTTTCTGGTTATTGCGCGTGTTGACGGTAATGGCGAGCATATCGACTCCTGCGCCATCTATTCGGAACACCATAGCGTCCGAACGTGACGATTTGAAACAGTTCTACGAGTTCTGACTCGACAATGTGCGCCGGGCTCGATACTTGTGTAGCCAATGCAAGATCTTTTGAGCGCGCACGTCTATGGATGCCACTTGTGCTGAGCGTGCGAATCCAGCAGCGTTACAACGCGCGGTCGATCATCTATCGAAGCTTGCACCTACGGTTTTCCTGCGAGCCGCCACACCAGAAACGATTGACTGGATACCTAAATGCCGAAAAACCACTCGATGAATTCATTGAAATTATCCCATCGAGCATTCAAGCCACCATTCGACAATTTCTCCAAATCCACACCCAACCCGATATCGAACACCTCTTTGGTTTGCGTGTTGTAGAAAAAACCTCGCCCGCCCGAAAACGAATCCATCGGCATGTATGACTCCGGCACCTTGAAAACATCGCGAGCCATCCTCATCCTACCAGCATAATCTGATTTGCTTAAAAACCAGCAAACTTGGTATATTTCACCGTTTTTCGAAATGAACGTCGGCCCATCCTCGACATGCAGATAGAACAGCGAAAAATCTGACGATATATCGAACCCAATTTTCAAAAGTGCATCACGATACGCCGGCTCGACATCATCAAACCACCAACCTTTATCTCGACAAAACGAGATAATTTTACTTGACAACATATTAATCCCGATAATGCTCGATATTTATCTCCGATCTGTTTCGCACTAGCATACTATTTCCGGTATGCCTCTAGGGATTAGCCGTGGCCATCTTCCAGACGCACTCAAAATCCTCTTGTTTGATTTCGTCATTTGGGGGAATTTCAAGCTCTTCCTTCACTCCATCAAAGAGCAAGAATCCTATCTCAGGATTCCAGTCACCGACCGACGAAGATGCATAGAGAACCCCACCCTGGGGATGGCTAATCTGACGTGTTGCGACACCGTCAATAAATTCTGTATAAATCCATCCGGAACCACATGGAAATTCCGTCATCGAGCGAAAATATTCCATTCTCATGATTAACTCAATCCATCGCACTCGCGCAACCACCATATACGAGCCGAAGCAGCGCAGAGTGTATTTGCAAGTAGATCCTATGATGCAAGCCAAGCAAATTAGTTAAATTTGAACCGGAACTGATGCCATCCTCACGGCGCTTTGCATCGGGTTACCTCCAACACCCCAAGAATACCCCCGACAACCTCATTTACATAAGTTACAATTGAATCGGCCTATACGAGAGAATTTTGTCCACAACCTCCTCAAGTGACATATCTTCGTATTCCTTTTGAAAGATATAATCCATTGCATAAGGATCGGCCACACTTTTATTCAAAATCTCCACGTCATTTTCAGCCTCCTCATCGGAGGCGTAATTTGACTCCCTCATCCGCCTAACCAAAACAATCAGTTCATCCCTATTCATCACTTAACCTCTCAATAATGGTACGAAGGATCCAGCACTTCAGCGTGATATCGAGGCGTTACGATACGCAAATTATCCATATCATAGACACCCCCACCGTGCTGAATCGGTTCTATATGATGAAGCACATACGATGTGTTCTTCCCCACTCCCTGAGTAACCGATGCCTTCGGAGCCAATCCATTTGTCATTCTCGACACGTTGGACTTCGAGAACTGACTACTCAGATCGGGATCCATTGAGACTTCCTTCCAAAATTCTGATCTGAAATGGTCAAAATCTCTAAGGAAACGCTGATCAATGGACCAACTTCCGAAGTTGCAGGCGAGATGGCTTCAAATTTTCTGGATGACGAAGCGAATCGGCGCTCAATTCAGTGAATTTGGCGCGTAAGCGAGCCTCCCCTGCTCGCATTTTTCATACGCATGACGGACTGCTCCCATGGACCGATCGCAACAGATTTCGCGCAATCACCAGATTCGCCAGAGCGAACAGGCTGAACAGTTGCGCGGTGTTCTTGGCCAAGCCCTTGTATCGGGTCTTGCGATGCTGAAACAGATTCTTGACGATATGAAACGGATGCTCAACCCGCGAACGGATCTGCGCCTTGGTTCGCTCGAGCGCGATCACCAGGTCCTTCAGCGCTCCTTCTTGCATCGCCTTGATCTTTCCCCGCCTGGCAGCGACGTGCCACTTCACGGCCTTGCCCGCCATTTCCTCGCGCTTGTCGACGCCAATGTAGCCCGCGTCGGCGAACACCTGCTCTTCATGCCCGTGCAGCAGGGCATGAGCTTGCGATACATCCGACACGTTGGCCGCCGTGCCAACCACACTGTGAATCAGGCCCGAGTCGGCGTCGACGCCAATGTGGGCTTTCATGCCAAAGTGCCATTCGTTGCCCTTCTTCGTTTGATGCATTTCCGGGTCACGGCTCTTCCCGGCATTCTTGGTCGACGGCGGCGCTTCAATGATCGTCGCGTCAACCAGCGTGCCTTCCTTCATCATCAGCCCACGCTCGCACAGCGAGATGCCAATCTCGTCGAACAACTTCCGTGTCAGTTCGTGTTCGATCAGCAGGCGCCGGAACTTCAACAGCGTGGTTGCATCAGGCACGTTCTCGATCGCCAGATCGATGCCGGCGAAGGCTCGCAGCGTGATGCTGTCATACAGCGCGTCTTCCAGTCCTTCGTCCGACAGTCCGTACCACTGTTGCACGAAGTAGATTCGCAGCATCCGCTCAAGGCCAATCGGCGGGCGACCTCGCGTGCCCTTCGGATAGTGCGGTTCGATGGCCGACAGCAAGCGCTGCCACGGAACGACCTTCTCCATCTCTTCCAGGAAGCGTTGGCGCCTCGTCACTCGCTTCTTGCCTGCAATTTCCGCTTCCGCGAAGCCGATCTGCCTCTTCATCGTCGTGGGTCCGTTCCGTGAGCTGTCTTCTAAACGTCCTCGGCTACGTCTGCGATGACCGCCGAGCCGAATAAATCAGCGTTTCCCTAGGGTTTATCTCAATATGACAATGACTTAATGTTACGCACTGAAACAACCCGCCATGGATGAGTAATGTATTTACGCTTGAATTTTTTTGCGGGATCTTTATGCCCCCGGCTGCAAAGGCCCGTCTGGCGGGGCTCTACGGCGTATGAAGGATGCCTTTTCATGGGCATTTCCGGGCTGCTCCGGCCCCTGCCGGCAACAATCCCGCGCATTGCTGCCGGATATCGGTAAATCAGGGAAAAAAGCGTAACAAGATATTCACGAATCGGTAAATCATTCAAATTCGACCGATTTTAATTATCTCCGTGCACAATCTTTTTATTGTTTCTCTGCGAGTGATGAAAGCACGGTGACGTGCGACGCACATTTTTCGCCGCGCGCAAACTCGTGACGTCTGTTACAACTTCGGGGCGACGCGCGGGCGACCGCGCCGCATCGGGGGCGGGAATTATGTTTCGGGTCGGAACGGAAAAAGGGAAACCGGTGGGTGGGCGGTGCCGGACATGCCGGACATGCCGGACGTTGCAGCGGACGCGTCAGCGCAGATCGCCGGCCAGCGACGCGGTCACGTCCGCCTCCACGCGCTGCGGCGGCATCGTGTAGGCCGGGTGATCGCACCCGATCGAGAGCGCCGCCCCGCCCCTGAGCGCCGCGCGCATCGGCGCGTCGAGCTCGAAGCGCACGAAGTGCACGGCCGACGTCTTCTCGGCGGTGTCGCGGTCGAGATCCTCGTCGGCGATCGCGTAGACGCGCGCGTGCCCGTCGACCTGCAGGTACACGCGATCCTCGACACCGATCAGCCGCGCGAGCGCCGCACGCCGTTCGGCCTCGTGCTCGTACTCGATCTGCATCGTCGCCTTCAGGTTCGTGCCGTCGGGCACGAGTGGCAGATACGCGTCCAGCTCCCCTTCGATGCCGGCCTGGTCAAAGATCTTCTCGATGTGCAGCATCTCCTGGATCTGGTAGCGGATCGTCGTCTCGTCCTCGAACAGGAAACGCAGGTGGTTGCCGAGCGCCACCGCGCGGCGGCGCTTGTACGCGACGAGCCGCGCGTGTTCGGCCTTGCGGATCTTCGCGTACGCTTCGAGCGTCAGCAGGGAGTCGCGGGTCAACGTCATGGGAGGTCCTCGTGGGTCGGCCGGCGGCGGCTCAGATGCCGTACGCGCGGCGCAGCAGCGTAAGCGGATGCGCGAGCGGCGCGGACGGCAGCCCCTTCTCGTCGATGCCCTGCACGATGTGATGACCGGCCAGCGCGCAGTCCGACGACACGACATCCGGCTGCGGCTCGGCCATCGCCTTGAACACGGGCCCGCCGATCCGCATCGCGTCCGCGTGAAATGCCTTCTTCACGCCGAACGTGCCCGCATGGCCCGAGCAGCGCTCGACGACGTTCACGCGCGTATCGGGCACGAGCGACAGCGCGTCGGCCGTCTTGCGGCCGATGTTCTGCACGCGCGCATGGCACGGCACGTGGTACGACACGGTGCCGAGGCCGGTCTTGAAATCGGTCTTCAGCAGTCCGTCGCGATGCCGCGCGATCACGTATTCGAACGGATCCCAGAATGCGTCGGCCACCGCGCGCACCGCTTCGTCGCCGGGGAACATCAGCGGCAGCTCGCTCTTGTACATCAGCACGCAGCTCGGGATCGCGCCGATCAGCGCATAGCCTTCGCGCGCGTAGCGTTCGAGCACGGGCAGGTTCACGTCCTTCTTCGCGGCCACGCCGGCGAGATTGCCCTGCTCGAGCAGCGGCATCCCGCAGCAGGCTTCGCGCGTGACGAGTTCGTACGGGATGTCGTTGTGCGCGAGGATCGCGAGCAGGTCGTGGCCGATGCCGGGCTCGTTGAAATTCACGTAGCAGGTTGCATAGATCGCCACCTTGCCGGGCGTGCGTTCGCCGTCGCGCACCGGCAAGCCGTCCGACGGCCGCGCCGTGCGCCGGAACTTGCGCGGCGCGAATTCCGGCAGCCACGCGTGGCGATCGACGCCGAGCGCCGCCTCGAGCGCATGGCGCGCGGGCTGCGTGCGGTTCACCGCGTTCACCGCCTGCGTGACGATCGGAATGCCGGCGAAGTGGCCCAGCGCGTCGGTATTCGACAGCACCTTGTCGCGCAGCGTCGCTTCGCCGCGCTGGTAGCGCGCGGCCTTGCCGCGCAGCATCAGGTGCGGAAAGTCGACGTTCCATGCATGCGGCGGCACGTACGGGCATTTCGTCATGTAACAGAGGTCGCACAGGTAGCACTGGTCGACGACCTTGCCGAACGCGGCCTTCGGCACCTCCTCGATGTCGCCCATCGGCGTGTCGTCGACCAGATCGAACAGCGTCGGAAACGCGCCGCACAACGACACGCAGCGCCGGCATCCGGCGCAGATGTCGAACACGCGCGTCATTTCCGCATCGATCGCGGCCTGGTCGTAGAACGCATCGGACTGCCAGTCGAGCGGATGCCGGGTCGGGGCTTCGAGACTGCCTTCCTTGTGGGGCATGGGGCGCTCCATCCAGCGTGGCGCGCATGCGCGCCCGCGCCGCCCGCGCGATGCGGGCAGCGATGAACGAACAGCCGGCCGCTTGCCGGTCGCACGGCCTGCCGTGCGGCCCGCGGCGGCCCGTCAGTCGACGAGACTGTCCAGCGCCTTCGTGTAGCGGTTCGCGTGGCTGCGTTCAGCCTTCGCGAGCGTCTCGAACCAGTTCGCGATTTCGTCGAAGCCTTCGTCGCGCGCGGTCTTCGCCATGCCCGGATACATGTCGGTGTATTCGTGCGTTTCGCCGGCGATCGCCGATTCGAGATTCTGCCGCGACGAACCGAACGGCAAGCCCGTTGCCGGATCGCCGACAGCCTCCAGATATTCGAGATGGCCGTGCGCATGGCCGGTTTCGCCTTCGGCGGTCGAGCGGAACAGCGCGGCGACGTCGTTCTGGCCTTCGACGTCAGCCTTCGAAGCGAAATACAGATAACGCCGGTTCGCCTGCGATTCGCCCGCGAATGCGGCTTTCAGGTTCTCTTCGGTTTTGCTGCCCTTGAGTTGAGCCATTTGCGCCTCCGTTCGAGTCGGCGCGGCCGCGTGCGGAGCCGGGTCGATCAGGTATGTGGGGAACGATGCGCTTGCCGGGGGCGCACGCATCGTGCTCTTCAATCTAGGCGCTCGCGTTCGCATCCCCAATAGGCTTTTTCAATCCGGGTGATAGTGCTTGGTGGGGCGGCGCGCCGGGGGATGTGCTCGGGTGCTCGGGTGCTCGGGTGTTCGGGTGTTCGGGTGTTCGGGTGTTCGGGTGTTCGGGTGTTCGGGTGTTCGGGTGTTCGGGTGCTCGTTGCTCGGCATTCGCGCGTGCCGCGTGCGTCACGCGTCCGTCGCACGCCTGAGCAGCAACTCGCGCTCGCGCTCGTTGCGCGTCAGTTCCGCCGCGCGGCGGAATTCGGCCTTCGCCTCGTCGGCGCGGCCCAGCTTCGCCAGCAGGTCGCCGCGCACGCTCGGCAGCCAGTGATAGCGCGCGAGTGCGGGATCGTCGCGCAGCGCGTCGACGAGTTCGAGCGCCGCGGCAGGCCCGAACGCCATCCCGACGGCCACCGCGCGATTCAGCTCGACGACGGGCGACGGCGCGACTTCGGCGAGCGCGTCATACAGCGCGACGATCTGCGCCCAGTCCGTATCCGACGCGTGCCGCGCACGCGCATGGCAGGCTGCCAGCGCGGCCTGCAGCGCATACGGCCCGCGCACGCCGCCGAGCTTCGTCGCCCGTTCGAGCGCCGCGAGGCCGCGCCGGATCAGCAGCGGATCCCAGCGGCTGCGATCCTGGTCGAGCAGCAGCACGGGCCGGCCCTGCGCGTCGGTGCGTGCATGCATGCGCGACGCCTGCAGCTCCATCAGCGCGACGAGCCCGAGCACCTCGCTCTCGTCCGGCGCCAGCCCGGCCAGGACGCGGCCGAGCCGCAACGCCTCGTCGCACAGCGCCGGGCGCGTCCAGTCGTCGCCCGAGGTCGCCGCATGACCTTCGTTGAACACGAGATAGATCACTTCGAGCACCGACGCGAGCCGCGCGGGCCGCGCGTCGGCCGCCGGCACCTCGAACGGCACGTGCGCCGCCGCAAGCGTGCGCTTGGCGCGCACGATCCGCTGCGCGATCGTCGGCTCGGGCGTCAGGAACGCGCGCGCGATCTCTCCCGTCGTCAGCCCGCCGAGCAGCCGCAACGTGAGTGCCACGCGCGCATCGGTCGACAGCACCGGATGGCACGACGTGAAGATCAGCCGCAGGAGGTCGTCGCCGATGTCGTCGTCGCTCGCGTCGGCAAGCGCCTCGGCGATATCGGGGACGACATGCGCTTCGAGCGCGTCCATCTCGTGGCCGAGCTGGTCGCGCTTCGCCGCGTGGAGCGACTCCTGCCGGACACGATCGAGTGCGCGACGCTTCACGGCCGTCATCAGCCATGCGGCCGGGTTGTCGGGCACGCCGTCGACGGGCCAGTGCTCGAGCGCCGCGACGAGCGTGTCCTGCGCCAGCTCCTCGGCCACGCCGACGTCGCGCACCACGCGCGCGGCGCGCGCGATGATCTTGGGCGCCTCGATCCGCCAGACCGCTTCGATCGCACGGTGAGTCGCCTCACGCGTCACGACGCCTGCCCCTTGGCGGACGCGTCCAGCGGCATGGCCATCAGCTCCCATGCATGACCGTCCGGGTCGTCGAACCCGTGGCCGTACATGTTCGGGTACTCGCGCGGCGCCTGCGGCGCGGACCCGCCGGCCGCCAGCGCCTTCGCGACGATCGCGTCGACCTCGGCGCGGCTGTCGCACGACAGGCACGACAGGACCTGCACCTGCGTCGCCGGATCGATGATGGTTTTGCCGGTGAACGTCTGGAAGAACGGCCGCACGAGCAGCATCGCGAAGATCGTGTCGCTGATCTTGATGCAGGCGGCCTGGTCGTTGGTATAGGCCGGTACGACTTCGTAGCCGAGCGCCTGGTAGAACGCCTTCGAGCGCGGCAGGTCGGCCACCGGCAGGTTGATGAAGACCATCTTGTGCATGTCGGGTACTCCCGGTGAGGTGGATTCAGGTCGGCAATCAATCAGGCGCTGGTACGGCCCACGTGGAGTTCGCGGAACCGCTCGACCGCATCGCTCGGCGTGAGGTCGTCGAGCTCGAACAGCGGCCGCACCTCGATCTCGCAATCCATCTCGGCGCCGAACGGCGCGGGGAACCGGCGCGTCCATTCGAGCGCTTCGTCGCGCGAACGCACCTGGATCAGCGTATAGCCGGCAATCAGTTCCTTCGTTTCGGCGAACGGGCCGTCGACCACGGTGCCCTTGCCGTCCTTGTAGCGCACGCGCCAGCCACGCGCGCTCGGCCGCAGCCCGTTCGCGTCGAGCAGCACGCCGGCCTTGGCCAGCTCCTCGTGGTAGACAGTCATGGCCTCGACCAGCCGGTTGTCCGGCAACGCGTCGGATTCGCTGACGGCGTTCGCCCGGATCATGATCATGAAGCGCATCGTTCACTCCTTGTCGTCGGTGGAAGGCAGCGCCGATTCATCGGCGCCTTATCCGGACGACGGCCGGCAGACGGCCGGATCGACATACTCCGCGACGTATCAGGGTAAATACCGAGTCTCGGCCATCACAGGAAGCACGGACCGACCGCCCGCACCTCGACCGTGCACCACTGCGCGGCCGGGCACTGGCGCGCGATTTCGATCGCTTCCTCGCGCGTGTCGACGTCGACGAGGAAGAAGCCGCCGACCATCTCCTTCGCTTCCGCGAACGGGCCGTCGAGCAGGCGCGTCTCGCCGTCGCGCACCTGCACGCGCGTCCCGCGCTCGGCGCGCTCCAGCGACTCGACGCCGCGCAGCACGCCGCGCGCCTTCAGCGTCTCGGCGAAATCGACCATCCGCGCGTACAGCGCCTGACCTTCGTCGAGTGTGCGTTCGGCGCGCTGCTCGGTCGGCTCGACTATCAACAGCATGTAAGACATGGATGACTCCTGTGGGAACGGGGCGCGGCAGCGCTCGCTGCGCGATCGGGATGCGCCGGCCGATGCAAAAGCGTAGCAGCCGTAGTGCCGCTTGCATCGTCGGCCGATCGGCAACTGGCCGGACGGCCATTTCCGCCGCTTCCAGACATTTTGCCGTCAAGATGCCTTCCCGAACCGTCGGATTGTCTTCCTGTGGACCGCCCCATGTCACAGCTGCTTGTGCCGCTTGCCGTTGCACCGTTCATCACCGTCGCCGCGCTCGCCGCCCTTCCTGCCCGGCCGGCCACGGCCGCGCCGCCGGTCAGCGCCCGCTGCGGCGGCGCGACCACGCCGGTTGCCGACCTTCGCGGCGCCGGCGGCCCGTCGCCGCTGGCGGGGCAAACGACCTCGATCGAAGCGGTCGTCACCGCGGCGTTCGGCGGCGCCGACGGACTCGGCGGCTTCTTCGTCCAGCAGGCCGACGCGCAGCGACGGCACCGGCCGGGCGTCCCTGAAGGCGTGTTCGTGTACGCGCCGAGCGCGCGCGCGCAGGCCGGCGATCGCGTGCATCTCACGGGCCGCGTCGACGAGCGTTACGGCCGGACGCAATTCACGCTGTCGGGCGGCGTGACCGTCTGCGCGCGCGGGCAACAGGTCACGCCTGCCACGCTCACGCTGCCCGTCGCCACCCCGGCGGTGCTGGCCGCGCTCGAAGGCATGCGGGTGCGCCTGCCGCAAACGCTGACGGTCAGCGATACCCACGAACTCGGCCGCTACGGCAGCGTCGTCCTCAGCCACGGCCGGCTACGCATCCCGACCCACGTCGCTCCGCCGGCCGAGGCCGCCGCGATCGCGACCGCCAACGCACGCAACCGCATCGTGCTCGACGACGGCTCGGCCCGCCGCGAGCCCGCGACCGTGCGCTATCCGCCGCCCGCGCTAAGCGCTGCCAACACGCTGCGCGCGGCTACACGGTACGCGGCATCGAAGGCGTGCTCGAGCTGCGCTACGGCGCGTGGCGGCTGCAACCGGTCGCCGGCGCGGCGCCGGTGTTCGATGCCGCCGCGAACCCGCGCACCGAGGCGCCGGCCCGGCACCCGGACGCCGACGTGCGCATCGTGTCGTTCAACGTTTTCAACTATTTCAACGGCGACGGGCGTGGCGGCGGTTTCGATGCCCGGCCAACCGCGGTGCGAAAACGCCCGCCGCGTTCGCGCGACAGGAGGCGAAGATCGTCGCGGCGTTGCGCGCGCTGCGTGCCGACGTGATCGGGCTGGTGGAAATCGCGAACAACGGCCACGGTGAAACAAGCGCCGTACGCCGTCTCGCCGCGCAACTCGGCGACGGCTGGCGCGCGGTCGAGCCCGGCACCGCGCGCCTCGGCCGCGATGCGATCGCAGTCGCGCTGCTGTACGACAGCCGCACGGTCGAGCCGGCCGGGCGCGCCGCGACCGTCGCACTCGGCGGCCGGCACCGCCCGCCGCTCGCGCAGACATTCCGGCGCACCGGCGGCACGCGCGCCTTCACGGTCGCGGTCAATCACCTGAAATCGAAGAACTGCCCGAACGCGACCGGCGCCGATCGCGACCAGGCGGACGGCCAGGGCTGCTGGAATGCGGCGCGCACGCGAGCCGCCGTGCGCGTCGCCGACTGGCTCGCCACGTCGCCGACCGGCGCCACGGCCGATGGCGTCCTGCTGATCGGCGACCTGAACAGCTACGCGAAGGAAGACCCGGTGCGCGCGCTCGAATCGCGCGGCTACGCGAACCTGGTGGCCCGCTTCGTCGGCGATGCTGCGTACAGCTACGTATTTCGCGGCGCAGCGGGCAGCCTCGACCACGCGCTGGCCACGCCGGCGCTCGCCGCGCGCGTGAGGGCCGTACACGTCTGGCACATCAACGCCGACGAGCCGGCCACCCTGCAACCGTTGCCTGATTACAAAACGGCCGCGCAACGGTCGATTTATTACGCACCCGACGCGTACCGGTCGTCGGATCACGATCCCGTCGTGATCGACGTCGCGCTTGGCGATGGCGGCGCGCCGGCAGCCCCGGGCACGAACCATGCTTCTCGATCAACGGTCGATTAGTGCATTTGCATCAGCACAAGGCCTGCAACGGCACTATTTACCTGGTGGCCCGGGTGACGCGATATTTACCGGGCTTTCACTGCGTATCGCAGCCCGATACGCCGCTTCGCCGGAACGCGAATTTTTTTCAATCGCCGCGCAGCCCCGTGCGGCGGGGCTTCGCGGCGATCCTGCCGACAAATTGAAAATTTGTCTCGAAACAAAATCGGGCCAAGTGAATCACACAGGTTGCTGGGATTCGTCTTATCTTCAAATTTGCCTTGAATCGAAGGAGGATAAACACCATGGCGCTCACTGACTCGATCGAACACAAGCTGGACCGCGGCCTTTCCGACATTCGTCGCACGGGCCGGCGCGTGGGACGCACGACGCGCTCGGCCGCCCGCGACCTGCATGACGACGTCACCGACGATCTGCGCGGGCTGGTCGACGAACTGGAAGATCTGCTGAAAAACGACGGCGACGGCGATATCGCCGCGCTGCGCAAGCGCGTGCAATCCAAGCTGGATGAAGCGCGCGGCGCACTCGACCATGCGTCGGGCAGCGCGGCCGCCCGGCTGCGCGATTCGGCCGAACGCGTGTCGCAGGTCGTGCAAGACAACCCGTGGCAAACCGCCGGCGTCGTCGCCGGCCTCGCGTTCGTTGCGGGCCTGCTCCTTGCCCGCCGTTGAGCGGAGCCGGCCGCCACGCGCCCGCCCCGTCCGTCCTCAATCAGACAAACGAAGGAGAAACGCCATGCAGAAGACCTTTGCCATGAAAGCCGCCGCCGCCGTCCTGCTCGGCAGCCTCGCGCTCGCCGGTTGCACGACCACCCCGGACAAACCGGAAGGCGCCGCGGCCAGCGCGTCGAAGCGCCAGTCGATCGACGCCAGCGTCAACGCGACGCTGTCGCGCCTCTATTCGACGGTGCCGGGTTCGCGTGAACTCGTCGCGAAATCGCGCGGCGTGCTCGTGTTCCCGAACGTGCTGCAGGCCGGCTTCATCGTCGGCGGCCAGTCCGGCAACGGCGCGCTGCGCGTCGGCGGCAGCACGGTCGGCTACTACAACACGTCGTCGCTGTCGGTCGGCCTGCAGGCCGGCGCGCAGTCGAAGGCGATCGTGTTCCTGTTCATGACGCAGGATGCGCTCGACTCGTTCCGCAAGTCCGACGGCTGGGCCGCGGGCGCCGACGCGTCGGTCGCGGTCGTGAAGGTCGGCGCGAACGGCGCGGTCGACTCCAACACCGCCACCGCCCGGTCCAGGTGCTGGTCCTGACCAACGCGGGCCTGATGGGCGACCTGTCGGTGAACGGCACCAAGGTCACGAAGCTCAATATCTGACGATGCGGCACGCGGCGTCACGCCGCGTTTGCTTCCCGGCAGCGCCGCGGCCCCGGCCGCGGCGTTTTCGTATGGGCCGCGCGCAGCGGCTATGATGGCGGCGCCTTTGCGGGCATACTCCGCTTCGGGCCGCCCTGCGTCGCATTTCGCCGCGAACCCGTGACGATCGGGAACCGATCGCGCGCGGGGCAACGAGATTCAATCAAACCACGCATCAATCTGCGCGAACGTCATCCATGGAAAGCGGACACGACCACCAAAAATTCTTCTATTTCCTGCTGGCCGCGGTCACCGTCGGACTCTGCTGGATCCTCGCGCCGTTTTCCGGAGCCGTGTTCTGGGGCACCATTCTCGCGATCCTGTTCCAGCCCGTGCAGCGCTGGCTCGCCGCGCGCTTCGGCAAGCGGCGCAACCTGGCCGCGCTCGTGACGCTGTCGCTGATCGTCCTGATCGTGATCCTGCCGCTCGTGTTCGTCGCCGCGACGCTCGTGCAGGAAATCGCGTACGTGTACCAGGAGCTCAAGGACGCCCAGCCGAACTATTCGCAGTATTTCCACGACATCATTCATGCGCTGCCGACGTCGATCCAGAACCTGCTGCAGAAATACGGGCTGACCAACATCCCGGGCATCCAGAAGAAGCTGACCGACGGCGCCGCGCAAATCAGCCAGTTCGCGGCCACCCAGGCGCTCAGCATCGGCCAGAACACGTTCCAGTTCGTCGTGAGCTTCGGCGTGATGCTGTACATGGTGTTCTTCCTGCTGCGCGACGGCGGCGAGATCGGCCGCCGCGTGCGCCGCGCGCTGCCGCTCGACGAGGAGCACAAGAACCTGCTGCTTGCGAAGTTCACGACCGTCGTGCGCGCAACGGTGAAGGGCAACATCGCGGTCGCGCTCGTGCAGGGCGCGCTCGGCGGCCTGATCTTCTGGATCCTCGGGATCGAGGGCGTGGTGCTGTGGGGCGCGCTGATGGCGTTCCTGTCGCTGCTGCCGCGATCGGCGCGAGCCTCGTCTGGGTGCCGGCCGCGCTCTACTTCCTGATGATCGGCGCGGTCTGGAAGTGCGTGATCCTCGTCGCGTTCTGCGTGGGCGTGATCGGCCTCGTCGACAACCTGCTGCGCCCGATCCTCGTCGGCAAGGACACGAAGATGCCCGACTGGGTCGTGCTGATCTCGACGCTCGGCGGGATGGCGCTGTTCGGCATCAACGGCTTCGTGATCGGGCCGCTCGTCGCCGCGCTGTTCATGGCGAGCTGGGACATCTACGCGCGCGCCGAACAGGGCGAATGACGCATCGCGTGGCCGCGTGCCACGCACCTGCGGCACGCGCCGTCACGGATGGCGAATGCGGATCACGACGGGCGCTCGGCGCCCGTTGCTTCATCCGCGCCAGCGTCATCACGCGCCATACGGGCCCACGCGATACGTGCGGCCCGATACCAGCGGCACGCTTCGATCGTCGTGCGCATCGCGCCACGTTGCCCGCACACGCGAAGCGACTTCGGGCGAGAGCCGCGCACCGTCGGGCCCGACCAGCGCCACCTGGGCGCCCGGCAATCGCCGGCCATGGGCATCGAATCGCAGCGTTGCCGCCCCCCGCCGTTCGCCATCTCTCGTCCTTCGACACCTCGCCCGAGCGCGCGTCGAGCGTCACGTCGTAGAGATCGACGAGCGCGCCCGTGAACCGTACGGTGCCGTCCGACGCGGCATGCCGGCCGCCACCGCATTCGACATCGCGAACGCCGCGCCAAGCCGATTACGATCTGCCGCACGGCACCGGCGCACCACACCGTTCGATTGCGTATCGCCACCGATGCGCCGCTTCGCGTCGTTTCGCATGTTCCTCTCCTCTTCCGTGTGACCAGAAAAAAAGGCGGCGTGACGCGTCGGTCACGCCGCTGTCTGCTGGCAATCACTTTAGGGAGAGACGTCGGACAATATATGGGACTAGTCCGAAACTAATGCACGGTTGTTCGAACGCACCGCGTTCGCATCGCTCGCGGCAGCGTACGAACGGCATTGCACGCTGCGCGTCGGGCGGTCACGCGCCGGGATCGACGCGCAGCACGAGCTTGCCGCGATGGTCGCCGTCGAACAGGCGATTCAGCACGTCAGGTGCATTCTCGAGACCGTCGCAACAGTTTCTCTGCCTTGAGCCGGCGTCGCGCAGCCAGCCGCGAGCGTCTGCACGGCTTCACGGCTCTTGCGATAGTCGAGGATGAGGAAGCCGCGCATCGTCAGCCGCTTCGAGATCAGCACGCCGACGTCGTCCGCGCGCGCCCGCTGTTGTAGTTCGAGATCACGCCGCACAGCGCGACGCGCCGCCGATCACCATCCGCGACAGCACGCGCGCATCACCTCGCCGCCGACGTTTTCGAAGTTCACGTGCACGCCGTCCGGCGTCGCCGCTTCAGTTGCTCGGAAATCGTCGGCTTGTAGTCGACGGCCGCGTCGAAACCGAGCGTCTCAGTCAGGTAGCGGCACTTGTCCGCGCCGCCCGCGATGCGACCACGCGTGCGCCGTGGATCTTGCGATCTGGCCGGCGATCGAGCCGACCGAGCCGGCCGCCGCCGATACACGAGCGTCTCGCCGGCTGCACCGGCGCGATATCGGTCAGCCGTAATACGCGGTCACCCGCTCATCCGCACGCGCCGAGCAGCGTCGGCAGCGGCAGGCCGACGCGTGGGCAGCTTCACGAGCTGCGCGGCCTGGTCGGCAGGCACGACCGCGTAATCCTGCCAGCCGACGAGCCCTGCACGAGATCGCCTTCGCGAACCCGCGTTGCGCGACGCCACCACGCGCCCGATGCGAGCGCGCGCATCACTCGCCGATCGCGACGGGCGGCAGGTACTGCGGCACGTCGCTCATCCACACGCGGTTGGTCGGGTCCATCGACAGATACAGCACGCGCACGAGCACTCGCGTCGGCGAGCGCCGGCACGGCGTCTCGACGAGCGAAAAGTGTTCGCGGCGACCCGCCTTCCGGGCGCGTTTTCAGCAGCAGTTGGCGGTTCACGGGTGTGGACACGATGTTCTCCTCCGGTCGTAGTAGTTCGGGATGCGCGTCAGACGCGCACATGCCGCGTCGATCACGAGTTCGGCGCCGTCACGAAGCGGCTCTCGTCGGATGCGAGATACACGGCCGCGTGCGCGACGTCGTCCGGCTCGCCGAGCGGCGCAGCGGAATGCCGCGCGCGAGCTTGCGCGTCGCGTCGCGTTCGCCGAGCGACTGGAACAGCGGCTCGACGATCCCGTGCGGATGAACGCGGGTGAATCGAGTTGCAGCGCACGTCGATCTCGCGGCGCGCGCAGTCGATCGCGACGACTTCGTCAGCGACGCGACCGCCGCCTTCGACGCGTTGTACGCGGTGAAATCCGGCTCGACCTTGAACGCGGCGACCGACGAGATGTTGATGATGATGCGGGATGGCTTTCGGCCAGATACGACAGTGCATGCTTGCAGCCGAGCACGATGCTTCGACGTTGATCGCCATCACGCGCCGCCATTCGTCCAGCTGATCTGCGCGGGCGAGCGATCGAGCCGACGCCCGCGTTGTTGACGAGCACGACAGCCGCCATGCGTCGACCGCTCGCGAGCAGCGCCTGCCAGCGCGCTTCGTCGCGCACGTCCTGCGTCGGCGAACGCGACCGGCGTCGCGTGGCCGCGTTGAGCTCCTGCGCGAACGCGTCGAGCACCGCCGCGTCGGCGATGTCGGTCACGAACACGCGCGCGCCTGCTCGACATCGGCGCGCGATCGGCGGCCGAGGCGCCCGCGGCGCCGTGATGTATGCGCACTTGCGCAAGGCGCGAAGAAACGACTGTCATGTGACTGCTCTATCGTGAATCGTCGTCGCGGAACGCTGCGCGACGGGTGGGCCGTGCCTGTTCCGGCCGAGCGGCGGTCGACCGTACTCGACATCACGAGGCGCCGCACGGTTTCACGAGTATATCGACATGAACCTGACGCGTGCGGACGTGCCGGGCAGCCTGCCCCGGTGAACGACAGCCAGCGTACGCGAATGCGCCATCGATGAATGATAATCGTTATGCCGGTCATAGCTCTGTTCATGACCTCAGCGTGTCGGCGCGCAGGCGCGGGCCGGCTGCCCCCGCGATCATGCAGACCGGCCGGTCGTTGATTCAGGCAATGAGAAGCACGGCGTTCCGCGCGGACGCGAAAGCGCTCGGAAGATGAACGGGGTGAATCGTGCAACGCCGGGCGAATGCGGGCAAGAAAGCGGCACCGGGCGCGCACGCTACCGTCAGAATCCGTCGCCGACGCGCGCGCACGAACGGCAGAGTTGCGGCGAATGGTGTCGATCATCTGCTGGAACGGCGCACGGTGCCGTACGCGATGCCGACACGAGCAGCAGCAGACGCCGCGACGCGCGCGAGAAGGCACGCTGCCGCGCGCTGTCGTAGCCGCGCAGGAACACCAGCGCGACCAGCGCGCCGAGCATCCAGCCGACGATCCTCCGGCACGGTGTGCGAATGATCGAATACGCGCGCGACGGCCGTGAGCGCGCCGACGGCCAGCCGGCCGCGATGCCGGGCGTCTTGCCCGGCCGGAACGCCTGCCACAGCATCGACAGCGCGACGGTCCACACGGACGTCGACAGCATCGTATGGCCGCTGATCACGCGGAAATCGAATTGCGGCAGCTCGATGCGCACCCGCATAGAGGATCTTGGTGGCGCCGACGAGGCCATGCCGGCGGCGAGCAGCACGCCCAGCGGACGGCGAGGCGCCAGTCGGTCAGCGCGAACCACGCCGCGCAGGTCAGCGCGATCGGCAAGGTCAGCGCGGCATCGCCGATGTTGCTGATTTCACTCCACATAACGGACTTCGGACGACGATCGAAAGGCCGCAGTTTACCGCATGCGCGCCGCGCGACTGTGTCAGCCTGTGTCAGGCTGTATCAGCCCGCGACACCGGTAATCAGCAGCAGGTTCGTGCCGGTGATGACGACGAACAGCCCACGCGGCGATCTGCATCCCGCGCCCGATCGTGTGCTCGCCTCGTGTTGCGATCGCTGACCGAGCGGATCAGCGGCCACATCGCGAACGGCAGCTGCAGGCTCAGCAGC